>NZ_JBDIUY010000005.1:0-27958 GCF_040212315.1 Brevibacterium litoralis
GCCGTGAGATGCGCATCTCACGGCGCCGAGAGGATTCAGCGGGCCGGAAAATCTACGACGTCTCGACAGCTCTGTCAGGCGCGCGGTCAAGCGCCTGTGCGTCCAGACCCTCGAACCTCGCCGCGACGACCGCGTCCGCGCGGGCGAGCCTCTCGCGTCCGGTCCGCGACAGGTAGACGACGGCCTTCCTCCCGTCCTCGGGCGCCGGGGCACGGAAGACCAGGGACGAGCTCGCCATGTCGTCGACGAGACGGGTGGTGGAGGCGTTCGGGAGGGACAGGGCCTCGGCCACCTCTCCCATGTAGAGACCGGGACGTTCTCTCAGAAGAGTGAGCAGCCGCCACTGGTCCACCCGGAGATCATCTTCCGCGAGCACTGACGCCAAGGAACGTTCGATGGCCTTCCACGTGGCGAGGCCGTGGGCGATCGTCTCGGTGTCCACCGGCGACTCCTGGTGTTCTCGGGTCCCCGGCCGCGATGCGCGGGGAAAGTACCGACGATCAGGCTAGCGGATATGCTGGACGAATGGTGATCCGCTTCACTCCCGTCGACCCCGCGGAGGCTCTCCTCCACGGGCCGGATCGGAGTGTGCTGCGGATCTGTGCGGCACTCCCTCTCACCGGTGTCCTGGGGATCATGGGCCCCTCCTCTCTCGAAGCGGTGCGCCTCGCCTACGAGGAGTCCGAAGAATCCCGCTCGGCGTCCGACCGTCCCGTCGAGATCGTCCTCGTCGATTCGGGCGCGGATGCCCACCATGTCGCCGAACAGATCGCGGCACTCGTGACCGCGGGCGGGGTCGAGGCGATCGTCGGCCTCCACACCAGTGACACCCTGCGGGCGGTGCTCGCCTCTCTGGGTCCCCACGTGGTCCCGTACTACTTCGCGCCGTCCTACGAGGACGAGGTGGGCGGCCCGATGATCAGGAACGTCGGTGAGTCCTCCGCGCAGACGGCGTCACAGCTGGCGCCGGTGATGGCGCAGACCGGCGCGCGGACCTGGGGGATCGTCGGAAGCGACTATCTCTGGGGCGAGTGTGTGGGCCGGCGGTCCCGTCACGTGATCGAGGAGCGCGGGGGATCGGTCGTCCTCGACGTGCGGTGCCCGCTCGGTGCCGTGCGGGCCTCTCCCGGGGTGATCGTCGACCGGATCGGGAGGAGTGGCATCGACGGCGTCGTGCTCAACCTCCCGGCCAGTGAGCTCCTCCCGGTCCTGCGGGAGCTCAAGCATGCGGGTCTCGATCGGACGGTCGTCCGCTACTCCGGGGTCCTCGAGGAGAACGTCCTGTACGCACTCGGCGGTGACCGTACCGGGGGTCTGTTCTCCGGGGCGTTCGCCTTCAACTCCTCGCAGGACGGTCGACGTGGCGAGATCCGCGAACGCCTGGCCGCGTCGGCCGACGGTCCCACCCCTGTCCTCAACGCCTGGTCCGAGCACACCTATGTCGGACTACGCTCCGCGATCGATGAGGAGCGGTGCGGTGGATCCGGCCCCGTCGACCCGATGAATGGGACCGGCGTCGTCACGGGTGACACCTTCGGAATGGCGCGTCGGATGAGGCTGGGGCGTGCCGACGGACTCGAGTTCGACGCGGCCTGAAGCTCCGTGTCGCGCGTCACGTCTGCGCAACATGTGAGGAATATCCTTCCGAATGGAAAGAGGGCGCACAGCTCTTCCGTTCATCCCCGAAAGGCGTGACCCGCGTGCACGACGACATTGCCTACCTCGAACTCTCCCAGCTCGCAGAACTCCTCCGGACCGGCCGGGTCACCTCGGTGGAGGTGACGACCAAGATGCTCGAGCGGATCGACGCGGTCGATCCGGTCCTCAAGTCCTATGCCCTCGTCCTCAAGGACCAGGCTCTCGCAGAGGCCGCGGCGGCCGACGCCGAGATCGCCAGGGGTGGCTACCGCGGACCCCTGCACGGAGTCCCGGTGGCCGTGAAGGACCTGGCCTACACACAGGGGATCCCGACGGCGGCCGGCACGACGATCCACGCCGACTTCCGCCCCGACTTCGACGCGACCGTCGTCTCCCGACTCCGTGAGGCCGGCGCGGTCCTGCTCGGCAAGCTGCGGATGACCGAAGGTGCCTACACCTCCCACCACCCCGACCTGCCCACACCGCTCAACCCCTGGGGCCACGACACATGGACGGGGTCGTCCTCGAGCGGTTCCGGAGTGGCGGCCGCGGCCGGTCTGGCCTTCGCCACCCTCGGTTCGGACACCGGGGGCTCGATCCGTCTCCCCTCGGCCCAGAACGGCGTGACCGGTCTCAAGCCGACCTGGGGCCGGGTCAGTCGACACGGTGTCTTCACGCTCGCCGGGAGTCTCGATCACATCGGACCGATGTGTCGGAGTGCGAAGGACGCCGCGATCGTGCTCTCGGCGATCGCTGGCCGGGACGAGGCCGACCCGACGAGTGCGGTCGAGCCGGTCCCGGTGTACGAGGATTCCCTCCGCCTGGAATCGGCCCCCGTCGTCGGGCTCGACCCCGCACTGCTCGATCTCATGGACGAGGAGACCCGTACGAACATCCTCTCCGCCGCCGAGGCGCTCCGGGAGATGGGCTGGACCGTCCTGGAGGTCTCCACGAAGGGATTCGTGGAGACTGCTGCCGACTGGATCGGGCTCTGCGCCGTCGAGACCGCCGAGTACCACGCACCGACCTATCCCTCCCGCAAGGACGAGTACGGGCCCGACCTCGCGGGCCTCATCGAGAAGGGCCTGTCGCTCACGGCGACCGAGTACCAGACGATGATGGAACGTCGCCGCTCCTTCACCGGCGACATGAAACGCTTGTTCCAGGACATCGACATCCTGTTGCTTCCCGGTACCGGTCTCGCGTCACCCACCGTGGAGCAGATGGCGACCCTCGGTGAGGACCCCGCCTTGTTCACGGCGCTCACGATCGCCACGGCCCCGATCGACAACTGTGGGTTCCCCTCCATCACGATGCCGACGGGGAGTACCGGTCGTGGCACGCCATTGTCCGTGCAGTTCGTCGGCGCACCCTTCTCCGAGCAGATGCTGTTCGCCGCGGGGCACACCTACCAGTCGCACACCGACTTCCACTGCACGCACCCGACGGTCTGATCGGTCGACCGTTCCGCGCCCGAGGCGCCTGCGGAGTTCCGACGGGAACCCTGCAGGCGCCTCGGCGTCGTCCGGGTCGCGTCGTCCGGGCCGTGGTCGGCGGGTGTGGTTCCTGTGGGGCAGGTCGGCTCCAGATTGCATACACGTGACGTGGAACCCTCGAATATTTCCATCCTGTAAGAGTCTTCCGGGGTTGTGTGAACAGTCGTCGACAGGAGGTCCCGGAAGCCCCATGTGCTCCTAGGTTGGCCGTATCCCCTCACCGGACGACATAGGAGCCGGAATGATCCGATCCCCCCTCCCCTCCCGACTGCGTGGAGCAGTGGCCCGGACGCGCGCCGCGATCGCGGCGATGCTCGTGGGCCTTCTCGCGTTGAGCGGGTGTGCGGTCGCCCAGGGTGCGACGCTCACCGACAACACCCTCGTCATCGCGATCGAGTCCGAGGCCGACATCCTCGATCCCCAATCCGCCGGTGGCTGGGTCACCTGGCGGATCAATCGGCAGATCTTCGAGCCTCTCGTCACGGAGGATCTGCGGACGCCGTCCTCGGAGGCGTCCGTCCCGGCGCTGGAAGGTGGTCTGGCCGAGTCCTGGGACATCTCCGAGGACGGGAAGACCTACACGTTCCACATCCGGCAGGGAGTGACCTTCCACGACGGTGAGCCACTCGACGCGGATGCCGTCGAGTACAACGTCCGGCGGATGTGGGACCCGGAGTCGCCGCAGTACTCCTCCCGGGCGGCCGGTCAGACCTCGAAGGTCTGGCAGTTCACGGAGGATGTCCGGACCCCGGACAAGTACACCGTCGTGGTGGAACTCAGCCAGCCCTTCTCGGCCTTCATCCGGATGCTCGCCCAGGGAGGCGGCGGTTCGACCGCGATCATGAGCCCCAAGTCGATCGAGGAGTGGGGCCCGGACGTGGCCGACCACCCGGTGGGAACCGGTCCATTCAAGTTCGACGAGCGGATCCGTGGCGAACGGATCAGCCTCACGCGGAACGACGACTACTGGGGCACGACCCCGCAGCTCGACGGTGTCGTCTTCCGTCCGATGCCAAACTCCTCCGCGCGGATCGCAGCGCTTCGTGCCGGTGAGGTCGACATCGTGACCGTCCCCAGCCCCGACAGTGTCGACGCGATCCGGGAAGAAGGATTCACCATCTCGGAGGGCACTCCTCCCCATCTCTGGTACCTGAGCTTCAACCACACGGACCCGAACATGCAGAAATGGGAGGTGCGCAAAGCGATCAATCTGGCCATCGACCGCGAGGGAATGGCGAGTGACTTGCTGAGCGACACCGTTCTGCCGGCGTACGACGTCCAGCCTCCCGCCATCGATGTGTGGGAGAAGCGCGACGATCTCTTCTACCGGGACCTCGCCGAGGCGCGGGAACTGCTTGCCTCCGTCGGGTTGGAGGACGGGTTCTCGACCACCCTCATCACCTCGACCGACGGCTCCGGCCAGATCATCCCGGCGGAGATGGCGCAGTACATCCAACAGAACCTGGCCGAGATCGGGATCGACGTCACCCTCCATACCCAGGAGTGGATCTCCTACATCTCGTTCCACAACGAGGGTCTCAAGGACGGTACCGGGATGGGGCAGATGTCGTGGGGCATGACGACTCCGTTCTGGCTCTACTTGGTCGCCAGCAAGACGCAGATCGCTCCGAACGGTTCGAATGTCGGGTACTACGACAATCCGGAGCTCGAAGCGGCGATGAACGAAGCGATCACCTCACCGACCGAGGAGGAGGCCTTGCCCCACTGGGCGGAAGCCAATGAGATCGCGGCCGAGGACTACTTCATGGTCCCCGTGGTCAACGACAAGGCTCCCATGGCGCTGTCCCCGCGGGTGACGGGCTTCGTGTCGGCGAGCGAGGAATGGTACGACCTGATCGAAGTGGGGCTGCAGTGATGTTCAGGACAATCGGCAACAAGATCCTCTCGACGGTGCTCGTCCTCCTGGGCGTCATGATCGTCGTCTTCCTCCTCATGCAACTGGTCCCGGGCGATCCCGCCCGTGCGGTCCTCGGTCAGGGTGCGACCGAGGAGGCCATCGCGGCCATGCGGGAGGAGATGGGGCTCGACCGGCCACTGATCGTGCAGTTCTTCGGATACCTCCTCGGCGTGCTCCAGGGCGACTTCGGGCGGTCCTACACGGTGCAGCAGGAGGTGGGGCTCCTCCTCGGACCCCGATTTCTCAACACGATGCTGCTGACCTTCGCCGCGCTCGTCCTCTGCCTCGTCATCGGAGTCCCGCTCGGAGTGATCGCTGCGTACAAGCAGAACTCCGTCTTCGACAAGATCGCGATGTTCACGGCTCTCGCCGGAGCGAACGTCCCCGTCTACTGGCTCGGACTCATCCTCGTCGGACTCTTCGCGATCACGCTCGGCTGGTTGCCGAGTAGCGGGATGTTCGACCCACGGGCACCGGGCGGAATCGGTGACCTCCTCGCACACCTCGTGATGCCAGCGGTGACCGCAGCCCTCGTCCCCCTCGCGGTGATCGCCCGGATGACCCGGTCGGTCGTGGTCGACACCCTGCAGGAGGACTACATCCGGACCCTTCGCGCCTCGGGGATCTCCGAGCGGGCGATCCTGTGGAAGCACGCCCTGCGCAACGCTCTGCCCCCGATCGTCAACGTCACGGGTCTTCAGGTCGGCTATCTGCTCGGCGGCGTGATCCTCGTTGAGGTCGTCTTCGGGTGGCCGGGTCTCGGGCAGCAACTGTTCACCTCCATCACCCAGAACGACATCCCCGTGGTCCAGGCAGGGATCCTCTTCATCGCTCTGGCCTTCGTGATCGTCAACCTGCTCTCGGACATCTCCGTGAATGCACTGGACCCCCGGACCCGTAAGAGGAGCGCGGCATGACCGTCACCGACCCGACACCCCGGACCACGTCCGCGACCGACCCCGAGATCTCGACGGAAGCCCCCGCCCTCGTGCCGGCACCTCGCCCGCGGTCATCGGCACCGTCCCGGTGGGCACTGGGCGTCCGCGCCTTCCGGAAGGACATCGCGGCGGTGGTCTCCCTCGTCTTCCTCGCCGTCGTCGTCCTCGCGGCGATCTGCGCCCCGTTGCTCACTCCCTACAGCCCGACCGAGGGTGACATCACGATGCGTCTCGAAGGCATCGGGACACCCGGCCATCCGCTCGGACTCGACGGGCAGGGACGTGACCTCCTCGCCCGGTTGCTCTACGGCGGACGGTGGTCGCTCGCGGTGGCCGTCATCCCGGTGATCGTCGCGTTCCCGGTCTCACTCACGATCGGACTGCTGGCCGGATACTTCCGTGGTATCGCCGGCGAGGTGATCATGCGGGTCCTCGACGTGGTCTTCGCCTTCCCTCTCGTGCTCCTGGCGCTCGCCTTCGCCGCGGTGCTCGGCGCGGGCCTAGGGAACGTCATGTTGGCGATCGGCGTCGGGTTCGTCCCCTTCATGTCGCGTGTCGCCTACACGAGCGTCGTCCAGGAGTCGTCGAAGGAATACATCGAAGCCGCCCGGGCGGCCGGTCACAGCACTCCGTCGGTCCTGTTCCGCGAGTTGCTCCCGAACGTCGTCCCCGAACTGCTCGTGTACTCGACGACCTTGTGCGGAATGGCGATCGTGACCGCCTCGGGACTGAGCTTCCTCGGTGTCGGCGTCACCCCGCCCACCCCCGACTGGGGAATCATGACCTCGGACGGTTCGGGGGTCCTCCTCGAAGGCATCTTCCACATCGCCACGATCCCCGGACTCGTCATCCTCCTCGTCGCCCTCGCCTTCAACCTCGTCGGTGACGGCCTGCGCGACGCCCTCGATCCCCGTAAGCAGACGGCCTGAGGCCGCCGGCGGAAGGACATCCCTCATGACCTACTCCACACGCTCGGAGATGTTGGACGACATGCCGGTCGTCCTGGACATCGACGATCTCTCCGTCGATTTCGAGACCGACAACGGCACCGTCCATGCGGTGAAGAACCTGTCGATGACCCTGAAGGAAGGCGAGATCCGCGGACTCGTCGGGGAATCCGGCTCCGGCAAGTCGGTCACCGCCATGACGGTCCTCGGGCTCCTCGGAACCAGCCGGGCCCGGATCCGATCCGGCGCGGTGACCTATCGCGGGACCGATCTGCTCGGCCTCCCTCGGCCGGAGATGCAGAAGATCCGTGGCGGTGAGATCGGACTGGTGTCACAGAATGCCCTCACCGCGCTCGACCCCTCGTACACGATCGGGGCCTCTCTCGTCGAGGTGATCGTCCGGCACCAGGACATCGGGAAGATGGAGGCACGCCGGTATGCGATCCAATCGCTCGAACGCGTCCTCATGCCCGAGCCGGAGAAGAAACTCAAGGCGTACCCCCACCAGTTGTCGGGCGGTCAACGTCAGCGGGCGGTCATCGCGATGGCACTCGCGGCCCAGCCCCGCCTCCTCATCGCGGACGAACCGACCACTGCACTCGACGCGACGGTGCAGAAGGAGGTCCTCGACCTCTTCGCGAAGATCAACCGGGAACTCGGGATGGCGATGATCATCGTCACCCACGACTTCGGCGTCGTGAGCCATCTGTGCGACTCCGTCACCGTCATGCGGCGGGGTGACCACATCGAGTCGGGGACGGCCGCCCAGGTCCTCCATTCGCCGCAGCACGCGTACACCCAGGGCCTGATGAAAGCCGTGCCGCGACTGGTCCCCACACCGGAGGAAGCCGTGGTCCCCCGGTCCGAACGTCGTCTCTTCGAGTTCCAGGGAGTCTGAGTCATGCCGAACACCGACGCATCGATCGAGGTCACCGGACTCCGCAAGGTGTTCCCGGGGGCCGGCGGAGGAGTCGTCGCGGTCGACGACGTGTCCTTCACCGTCCCCGCGGGGCAGACCCTCGGTCTCATCGGGGAATCCGGCTCCGGGAAGTCGACCACCGGCCGCATGATCATGGGTCTGGAGAAGCCGACCGCGGGCTCCGTGACCGTGGGCGGCACGGACATCACGACACTCTCCTCAGGGGAGCTCCGGGTCTTCCGGAAGACCATCCAGATGGTGTTCCAGGACTCCGGGTCAGCCTTCAACCCGCGACTGCGGGTCGGCGACCAGATCGCCCGGAGCTTCCTGCTCCACGGCATGGGGACGAAGGAGGAGGCGCGTACGGCCACTCTCGCGGCGATCGAACGGGTGGGACTGCTCCCGGACCAGTACGAGCGGTACATCCATGAGTTCTCCGGTGGCCAACGGCAGCGACTCGGGATCGCCCGGGCCCTCATCACCCGTCCCACCCACCTCGTGCTCGACGAACCGACCGCCGCACTCGACGTCTCCGTCCAGGCGCAGGTGCTCAATCTCCTCAAGGACCTCCAGGCCGAGAACGGGCTCACCATGCTGCTCATCACCCACAACCTCGCCCTGGTCGAGTTCATGTGCGAGTCCGCGGTCCTCCTGTCGAAAGGTCGGATCGCGGAGGAGGGCCCGGTCGACGACCTGCTCCGGAACCCGTCGACCGAGACGACCCGGACACTCATCGACTCGGTGCTCGAACCGCAGGCGGCCTGACCACGCACGTCCCTCTCTCGCCGAGCCCTTCCCCGGCGCACATCCCCGACACGCATTCCCACCTAAAAGGAGATCCCCACATGTCCTCCACACCGACCGCCGTCCCACACACCATGTCCGGGCGGGGACTCTCCGGCCCGGTCGTCGAGCCGGAAGCCCTCGCGGACACGCTGACGGAGGTGCACAGGGTGTCCTCGCTCCTGTCGACCCTGGTCTCGGCACAGGAATCGGTGCGCCCCGCGGTCACCTTCACCCCGGTGACCCGGACGGACGAGGAGGCGACCGTATGACCACGACGGCACAGGACCCACCGGCCGTGGCCGGTGGGTCCGGACTCACCGCACTGTCGGCATCGGAGCTCCACCGACGTGTCGAGTCCGGCGAGGTGACCGTTCCGGAGGTCGTGACGGCCTTCGCCGCGGAGATCACGAGCACGGACCCGGGACTCTCGGCGATCGTGTCCCTCGATCTGGACGCGGCACTCGATTCGGCGCACGAACTCCAGGCCCGGATCGACGCCGGGGAACCGGGTGGACCACTGCGCGGTGTCGTGTTCGGCGCGAAGGACCTCTACGACGTGGCGGGGCAGGTGACCGGGAACGGGTCGCGGGCCGCGATCGGTGACCCCGTTGCCGAGGAGGACTCCCACGCCGTCGCGGCACTGCGGGCGGCCGACGGGATCCTGCTGGCGAAGACCACGACCCACGAGTACGCGATGGGAGCGACGACTCCGCAGACCGGGAACCCGCACGATCCGGCCAAGACGCCGGGAGGTTCCTCCGGAGGATCCGGCGCGGCCGTCGGCGCCGGGATGCTCCCCTTGGCCCTCGGTACGGACACCGGAGGCTCCATCCGGATTCCGGCTGCGGTCTGTGGGGTCGCGGGCTTCAAGGGGACCTTCGGTTCCGTCAACACGAGCGGGATCACGTCTCTCAGTTGGTCACTCGACCACGCCGGTCCCCTGGCCCGGAGCGTCGAGGACTGTGCGGTGTCGTGGTCGGTCATGAGTGGCAGGCCGCTCTCCTCCCCGGGCGACGCCTACCGCCTGCCCGAAGCGGATCTCAGCGACATGACGATCGCACTCTGCCCCGCATACTTCGAAGCGGGCCTCGACCCGGCGGCGGCCGAGAACTTCCGGGCCTCCGTGGAGAGGATCCGGGACGCCGGCGCCACCGTGGTGGAGATCGAACTGCCCGGTCTGGAGGTCGCCAACGATGTCCTCTCGGTCATCTGCAGCGTGGAGGCCGCGAGTTTCCACGCCGAGCGGATCGCTGCGAAGCCGGACGACTACGGGGAGGACAACGTCGACAACATCCGCAGGGGCTTCCTGTACTCCGGGGTCGACTACGTGAATGCACAGCGTGCCCGGCGCGCGCTCTGCGCGGAGTTCGCCACGGCGATGCAAGGAGTCGACGCCCTCGTGACACCGACCGAGCGGATCGCAGTACCGGCACGTGACGCATCGAGCATCACCGTGGACGGTCGGGACCTGGCACCACTGCAGGCGCTCAACATCAACACCCTCCCGGCGAACGTCTACGGCGCTCCTGCGCTCACCGTCCCGAACGGATACGACTCCGCAGGGATACCGACCTCCCTGCAGGTCATGGGTCTCCCGGGGGAGGACGTCACGGTGCTGTCCCTCGGCGCCGCCTGTGAAGCCTTCGACTGACCCGCCCGTACCACCACTTTTCGCGAAAGGACCCCTCATGCCCACCGAGTACACCTCCGAACAGGTCGCCCACCTGCTGAAGACCTACGGCCTCTACGAGAGCGACGAGCGCTTCGAATCACACGTGGACGACTATCTCGCCCAGTTGAACCTCATCGCCTCGATCGGGGACCGGGACTACGGGGAGACCTCGCCGTCCGGCACCTTCCGCGCGGCCTGGACCTGAGGAGACCCGCGATGACACTCATGGAGAAGTCCCTCACCGAACTGTCCGGCCTCATCCGCTCCGGCGAACTGTCACCGGTGGATCTCGCCCAGGCCTCCCTCGACCGGATCGCGGCGACGGAGCCGGCGGTCACCGCCTTCACGACCGTCACCCCGGACACCGCGCTCGCCCAGGCCGTGGCGGCGGAGGAGAAGCTCGCGGGAGGGGAGGACGTCGGCCCCCTGCACGGGATCCCCTTCGCCGCGAAGGACCTCTACGACACGGCGGGAATCCCGACGACCGCCAGTTCCGACCAACGCATCGATTACGTTCCCGGTGCGGATTCGACCTCCGTGGCGAAGCTCCAGGAGGCCGGGATGGTGCTCATGGGGAAGACCGAGACCCACGAGTTCGCCTACGGAGCGCTCACCCCACGTTCGGGTAACCCCTGGGACCCGACCCGGACGCCGGGTGGGTCCTCCGGAGGGTCGGGCGCCGCGGTCGGCGCCGGTGCGGTCCACGTCGCGCTCGGGTCCGACACCGGCGGGTCGATCCGGATCCCCGCAGCACTCTGTGGGGCCGTCGGCCTCAAGCCGACCTTCGGGCGGGCGGGTCGGTCCGGTGTCGCCTCGCTGTCGTGGTCGCTCGACCACGTGGGTCCCCTCACCCGGAACGTCATGGACGCAGCCCTCGTCATGGACGCGATGAGCGGCTTCGATCCGGGGGACCCCGGGTCCGTGTCGTTCACCGGCGGTGACATCGCGGACCAGGCGGGCGCCTCGGTCGCGGGACTGCGGGTCGGTGTACCGACGAACGTCTACACGGAACGGCTCGAGGCCGGGATGGAGGAGAACTGGCGGGCGACCCTGTCGGTCCTCGAAGGAATGGGCGCCGAGCTCGTCGAGGTCGAGATCCCCTACGCGGAGAAGATCGACGCGACGGAGTGGGCGATCATGATCCCCGAGGCGTCGGCCTACCACCGCACGACGATGCGGACGAGCCCGGAGAAGTTCACCGACGAGATCCGGACCTTCAACGAGATCGGCGAGTTGGTCCGGGCCGTCGACTACATCGACGCCCTGCGCATGCGCACGCTCATGAAGCAGGCCTGGCAGGAGATGTACGCACCGATCGACGTGCTCGTGGCGCCGACCGTCGCCGGGACCGCGGTGAAGCGGGACGACCCGGTGATCACCTATGCGGACGGCAGCACCGACACCGGCACCCTCATCTACGTCCGACTGAGCGCTCCGGCCAACCTCATCGGTCTCCCCGCACTCCAGGTGCCGAACGGCACGATCAACGGGTTGCCGACCGGAGCCCAGATCATCGGGCGGCCCTTCGAGGAGAAGACGCTCGTCGGCGTCGGACTGGCACTCGAAGCCGCGACCGATCACGTCGGGCGCATCGCCCCTCTCTGACCGCTCCCCGTCCCCCCGGTACCCGGACCCACCCCGAAGGAAGGAATCCCCATGTCGTTGATGGACCTCTCCCTGTTGGAACTCGCCGCGAAGATCGAGGCGACGGAGATCTCCCCGGTCGAGCTGACGCAGGCCTCGCTCGACCGGATCCACGAGACCGAACCCGTTGTCTCCGCCTTCGCCGCGGTCACCGCCGACGCTGCACTTGCCGAGGCGCGGGTGGCCGAGAGCGACATCCTCGCCGGGAACCACCGGGGACCTCTCCACGGGATCCCGTTCGGCGTCAAGGACCTGTACGACGTGGCGGGAGTCCCCACGACGGCGAGCTCGGAGCAACGGACACGGTACGTCCCCGACGCGGACTCGGCCGCGGTCGCCCGTCTCCGGGCCGCCGGGATGATCGTGGTGGGCAAGACGGAGACCCATGAGTTCGCATACGGCGCCATGACCCCGCGTTCGAGCAACCCGTGGGACACCGACCGGATCCCCGGGGGATCATCTGGAGGCTCCGGCGCGGCGATCGGCGCAGGAGCGGTGCACGTGGGGCTCGGGTCCGACACCGCCGGGTCGATCCGGATCCCCGCGGCGGTCTGTGGGACGGTCGGGCTCAAGCCGACCTTCGGTCGGGCGTCCCGGGCCGGAGTGGCGTCGCTGTCGTGGTCGCTCGACCACGTGGGGCCCCTCACCCGGAACGTCATGGACGCCGCCCTCGTCATGGATGCGATGAGTGGATTCGATCCCCGGGACCCCGGTTCCGTCCCGGCCCCGGAGGGGGACATCGCCGATCAGACGGGAACCGCCATGGCAGGGATCCGGGTGGGTGTCCCGGAGAACTTCTTCACCGACCACGTGGAACCGGGTGTGTGGGAGAACTACCGGGCGAGCCTCGGACTGTTGGCGGATCTCGGGGCGGAACTCGTCCCCGTCACGGTGCCGTATGCGGACGAGATCGTCCGGACCAACGGCGTGATCGTCGCAGCGGAAGCCGCGTCGTACCACCGGACGATGCTGCGGGAGAACCCCGGTGGCTACACCGACGACCTCCGGACCAAACTGGAGATCGGATCCCTGGTCCGGGCGGTCGACTACATCGATGCCCTCCGGATGCGCACGCTCGTCCGCTCTGCATGGGCCGAGATGGCCCGGACGGTCGACGTGATCGTGGCGCCCTCGGTGGCAGCGGTCGCGGTCCGGAAGGACGCGCCGTCCACCACGTACCCGGACGGGACCACGGAATCCGAGAGCTCGATCTACACACGGTTGTCCGCGCCGGCCAACCAGGTCGGCGTTCCGGCGCTCTCGGTGCCGAACGGCTTCAGCGAGGGCCTCCCGACGGGTGTACAGATCATCGGGGCCCCGTTCGCCGAACGACAGATCGTGTCCGTGGGCCTCGCCCTGGAGGCGAACTCTCCGCACGTCGGACTGACGGCGCCGATCGCTCCGGTGTCCACGTCCGTATCCGCTCCCGACGCTCCCACCGAGGCTGTCCCGGCCTGACCGGTGTCCTCCGGTCCCCGGATGTCTGTTCCCCGATCCCGCAGTGAAAGGTCGCCCCACCTCGTGAACGATGTGTCCCTGCCCCTCGTCGAATCCACCGCCGTGGAACTCTTTGCGGCCCTCGCCGAGGGCCGGCTCACCTCGGTGGAGCTCGTGGCACGGTCCCTCGCCCGGATCGATGCCTACGACACGAACGGCCCGCGACTGGGCGCCGTGATCGAGGAGTTCACGGGAGCCCTCGTGGCCGCCCGTGCCTCGGACGACCGGCGTGCCCGCGGCGAGACCCGGGGTCCGTGGGACGGCATCCCCTTCACGGTGAAGGACAGTTACGCCGTGGCCGGGATGAGCCTGGCGGCGGGGTCCCCAGCATTCGTGAATCTCCGTGCTTCGAAGAACGCCTTCTCGGTGGAGGCGCTGATACAGGCGGGTGCCGTCCTCCTCGGACGGACGAACATGCCGCCGATGGCGGCCGGCGGCATGCAGGACGGTGTGTACGGCCGCGCGGAGAGTCCGTACAGCGCCGACCACCTCACGGCTGCCTGGTACTCCGGGTCGTCGAACGGTTCGGGGACCGCGACGGGCGCCTCGTACGCGCCCCTCGGGATGGGCGAGGAGACCGTGTCCTCGGGACGCTCGCCGGCCTCGAACAACGGGCTCGTCGCGTACACACCGTCACGTGGACTCGTCTCGATCCGGGGCAACTGGCCGCTCTTCCCGGTGCGCGACGTCGTGGTGCCCCACACCCGGACGGTGCAGGACATGCTCGCGGTCCTCGACGTCCTCGTGGCGACGGACCCGGATACGGAGTGCGATCTGTGGCGCGACCAGACCTCCGTGCCGCTGCCGGTTCCGCAGGACGTCCGACCGGAGACGCACACCTCGTTGGCCGACTCCGACGCTCTCCGTGGCGTCCGTCTGGGCGTCCCGACCATGTACACCGGGGCGGACCCGCGGATCGAGGTGCGTGACTCGGTGCGGGAGCTCTGGGACCGCGCCGTACGGGATCTGGAAGCCGCAGGTGCCCGGATCGTCGAACTCCCCGAGTTCCCGGTGATGGACCGGGACCCGGGGCACGGTGGGATCGCGGACAACAACGCCGGCGTCACCGGCCGGGACGCCGACGGTGATCTGGAGTTCGTCCACGTGAATGCGCATGCCGCACAGAAGTTCCTCGACTGGGTGGGCGACCCCGCGGTGCCCTGCTGGGACCATGTCGATCCGTCGCTCATCTTTCCCAATCCGGCCGGGGGAGCTGCTGAACGACTGGGCGTCGGGTACGCGGCGCCGCTCACCGACTACGCCGCGACGCTGAAGGCCTCCGGCGGTGTCGTGGACACATGGGAGGAGATCGAGGGATTCGCGTCGTTCCTGCTGCGATTGGAGACACGACGGAAGCGCGATTTCGAGGACTGGATGGACTCCGTCGGCGTCGACGGAGTCGTCTTCCCGGCGAACGCCGATGTCGCAGAAGCCACGACCGCGGAGGACGTCGAGGCGTTCCGCCGCGCGAACCGCAACGGCACCTACTTCTCGAACATGAACCGCGAGATGCGGGAACTGGGGATCCCGAGTGTGTCCGTGTCGATGGGGGTCATGGACGACACCGGGATGCCCGTGAGTCTCACCGTCGTCGGGAAGGCGTACACCGACCCCACCCTGCTCGCCTGGGCATACGCGTACGAACACGTCTCGCAGCGGCGTGAAGCACCTGGGCGGACCCCGGAACTTCCCGCGCCCTGGGAACCCGCCGAGGTATCGACCGTCCCGTCCGCCGTGGCCGGCGGACGTCCCACGGTCCGGTTCTCCCTGCAGGTGCGGGGCGATGTCTGCCTCGTCCTCGGGGCGACCGATGGGCCCTGCGCGCTCGGGGACCTGGAGACCGCCGTCCTCGTCAACGGCCGACCGGTACCGGTGGACACGCGGGAGTCCGGTCGGGGGACGTGGCGGGTCGAGATCCCCCTGGCGCAGTATCTCGCCGACCCGGTCCGGCCGGAGGATCCACGGGCTTCCCACCTCGACGATCTCAGCGCCGACGAGATCGTCGTCATCGCCCTCGCCCGCACCCCGAAGGGCGCGGTGGAGGCTCATCGTGACCGTGTCGTCCTGCGTCCTCGGAAGTACCTGGACCGAGCGGTCGGGTGGGGTGCCTGAGCGTTCATCGAACCTGCGCGGCGTTCGCCACTGTCAGAACTCCACTCTCAGAACAGTGACCGGATCCACCGGCGGGTGTCTGCGGGGTCGATGACGTCGTCGACGTCGAAGAGCATCGCGGCGGTCATCGCGCGGCCCTGCTCGTAGGACTCGGCGACCAGACGGTCGTAGAGCGCCTGCTGCTCCGCCGGGTCGTTCTCCAGTGCCGCGAGCTCCTTCGAGTAGCCCAGGCGCACCGCGCCCTCGAGGCCCATCGGCCCCATCTCGCCGCTCGGCCAGGCGATCGTGAATTGCGTGGCCGCGAAGGACCCGGCCGTCATCGCCATGGCTCCCAGTCCGTAGCCCTTGCGCACGATCACCGCACCGACCGGCACCGTGAGCCCCGCGCCGGTGGTGAACAGCCGACCGAAGGCCTTGACCCCCGGCTCGTGCTCCGACTCGGGCCCGACCATGAAGCCGGGGGTGTCGACGAAGCTCACGACCGGCAGGCCGTGCGCCTGCGCGATCTCCAGGGTCTCGACGAAGGACCGGGCCGCGTCGACGTCGATCGCCCCGCCGAGATGGTGGTTGTCGTTCGCGATGACGGCCACCGGCCGTCCGTCCACCCGCGCGAGCCCCGTGATCGCGCCCGGTGCGTACTCCGGGCGCAGTTCCAGGAACGAGTCGACGTCGACGACGGACCGGATGACGTCCCGCATCTGGAAGGCCCGCAGCCGGTCCCCGGGCACGACCGCGCGGGGGAGTTCCGGGGAGGGCGCCTCGGCGGCGTCGGTCGTGACGATCGAGTTCTCGTCGACACCCACGGAACCATTGCCCGCCGCGCCCGTGAAGTACCCGAGGTACTGCTGCGTGGCCACGACGGCCGCCGCGTCGTCCTCGACGAGCACATCGATGACCCCGTCGACGGTGTGCACGCCCACCGGCCCGATGTCCTCCGGCCGGTACCGGCCCAGGCCACCGCCCTCGATCATGGCCGGCCCGCCCATGCCCAGGTTCGCGTCGGGCGTGGCGATGATGACGTCGCAGACCCCCGCGAGTGCGGCATTGCCCGCGAAACACCGCCCGGACACGATCGCCACGAGCGGCACCTTCCCCTTCAGGCCGGCGAGTGCGGCGAAGGTGTGCACCTTGAGGTGCGCGCCGGGTGCCCGGTCCGTGTCGCCGGGCCGGCCGCCGCCGCCCTCGGCGAAGAGAACGACGGGGATCCCTCGCTGTGCGGCGACCTGGATGAGTCGGTCCGTCTTCGCGTGGTTCCGCGAGCCCTGCGTCCCGGCGAGCACCATGTAGTCGTAGCTCATCACGATCGCCTCGCAGGGGCCGGCCGGCGTGTCCACCTGCGCGATCCCGCCCACCAGGCCGTCGCCGCTCGTCCGCGCGATGAGGTCGTCGAGCGACCGGCGCGCCTGCTGCGCGGCTATGACGAGCGGCCCGTACTCGACGAACGTGCCCGGCACGATCAGGTCGTCGAGGTTCTCCCGCGCCGTCCGCCGCCCCCGCCCGTGGATCTTGGCGACCGGTTCCGGCCGCGCTTCGTCGAGGACGGCCGCGTGCCGGTCGACCACCTCGTCGACGCCGGGGTGCGGGGCGTTCTCCGCGGTACTCGCGTCCGAGGCGCCCTCCTCCGCCGTCCGCACGACGAACACCGGCTGCCCCGCCGTCACCGTCTGCCCCAGTGAGACGAGCGCACGGGCCTCTGAGTGGGCCGGCGCCGGGATCGGGTGGTGCATCTTCATCGCCTCGATGAGGCCGAGTTCCCCCGGACCGCCCTCGACGGCGATGATCGTGCCGCTCAGTGGGGCACGGACGATCTCCTCGCCGTCGGCGAGATCGACGGACTCCGCGGAGACCGTCGCCGTCCCCGCTCGCGAGGCGCCCTGGCCCTGCGATGAGACCTGCCCTCCCGGGCCGCCCCCGCCGGGAATTGCGGATCCGGAGGGCGCCTCGGCGGAGCGGTCGGTGGCGATGCGTGCGGCGAGAGCGCGCACGTCCTCGCCGTGGGTGTCGAGCCATGCGGTGTCCGCGGCCCCGAGGGGAGCCAGATCGAGGATCGCGGCGAGCGTGGCGACGTTCGTGTCGACGCCGGTGCAGGTGAACTCGTCGAGGGCGGCCCGTGCGCGACGCCGGGCCGTGGCCAGGTCGGGCCCGTGGACGATGATCTTCGCGATCACCGTGTCGTAGAGCGCCCCGATCGTGGTGCCGCTGCGCACCCACGTGTCGACGCGGACGCCGGGGCCCGAGGGCAGGTTCCAGTCCGTGACGGTGCCCGTCGCAGGGAGAGGAGTGCCGTCCTCGGCGGCGGTCTCGGCGCAGACGCGCAGCTCGATCGCCGTACCCCGGGCGTCGGGGGTCAGGACAACTGTGTCGGTGGAGAGGTCCTCCCCGCGGCCCACCGCGATCTGCGCGGCGACGAGATCGAGTCCCGTGACCGCCTCGGTGACGGTGTGTTCGACCTGGATCCGCGGGTTGACCTCCAGGAGGACCCAGTCGGTGGTGGTGGCCTCCGGGTCGTCCTCCGCGTCCGCGCCGCCCCCGACGACGAGGAACTCGACCGTCGCGAGGGACCGGTAGTCCATCGATTCGAGCAGGCGGACCGCGGCGTCGTGGAGAGCGGCGCGGACGTCCTCGCGCAGGTCCGGGGCCGGCGCGAGTTCGACGACCTTCTGGCGGCGTCGCTGCAAGGAGCAGTCGCGGTCGCCGAGCACCTGCACGCCCGTCTCCGTCCCCAGGCACTGGACCTCCACGTGCCGGGCACCGGTCATCCACGTCTCCGCGAAGACGCGGCCGTCGCCGAACCCGCGCTCGGCCTCCGTCCGGCACCGCTCGACCGTCGAGGCCAGCGCCTCCGGGTCCGTGACGAGCGCGATGCCGCGTCCGCCGCCGCCGGCGACCGCCTTGATCGCGATGCCTCCGGGGTGTCGGGCGAGGAGGTCGGCGGCGGGCGAGACGTCGACCCGGCCTGCTCCCTCGCCTGTTTCACCGCCTGTTCCACTGCCCGCGAGCACCGCCGTCGCCTCCGTCACCGGGATGCCGAGTTCCTGGGCGCGGGCCTTCGTCGCGGTCTTCGACCCGGTGAGGTCGAGGGCGTCCGGGCCCGGGCCGAGGAAGGTGAGACCGGCCTCCGCACAGGCGCGGGCGAAGGCGGGGGACTCGGCGAGGAACCCGTATCCGGGATGGACGAGGCCCGCACCGGTCCGGCGGGCCGCCTCGATCACCTGCGGGATGTCGAGGTAGGCGCTGCTGCCGACCCCGGTGAGTTCCACCACCTCGTCGGCGAGCCGGACGTGCAGGCTGTCGGCGTCGTCGGCCGGGTGGATCGCGACGGTACGCAGGCCCAGGTCACGGGCCGTGCGCAGGACCCGGACGGCGATCTCGCCGCGGTTGGCGACGAGGAGGACGGGCGCCTCGGCGTCGGGAGACGTGGGAGCGGCGGTGGAGGGGACGGTCATGACTGGGTGAGCTCCTCGACGAGTGCGACCTTGCGGATCTTGCCGGTGGCGGTCATGGGCATGGCGTCGACGAGGACGACCTCGGGGACCTTGTACGTGGCCATGCGGTCCTTGGCCCAGGCGACGAACTCCGCGGGCGTGGTGGTGGCGCCCGGTGCCCGTTCGATGAATGCGACGGGGCGCTGGCCGACCTCCGGGTCCTCGCGGGGTGCGACGGCGATGCGGACGATGTCGGGGTGGCCCTTGAAGAAGGACTCGACCTCGGAGGGGAAGACGCTCATGCCGTTGACCTTGATCATCTCCTTCGTGCGCGCCAGGTAGGTGAGCGCGCCGTGGGAGTCGAAGCGGCCGGTGTCGCCGGTGAGCAACCAACCGTCGACCAGGCTGTCGGCGGTGGCCTCCGGCTTGCCGAAGTAGGCGCGCAGCACGGAAAGGGAGCGGACGAGGATCTGGCCGGGCTGCCCCGCGGGGACGGGCTCCAGGTCGGCGTCGACGACGATGATGTCGGTACCGGGTGCGGGATAACCGCAGTAGGTCGGCTCGGCGCGGAGGTCCTGGTCGTCGAGGTCGAGCCCGAGCGTGAAGGTGTCGACGGTGTTCGTCTCCGTCATGCCGTAGCTGGCCTCGCGGAGGGTGACGCCGGTCTTCTCCCGCCACTGCACACGCAGGTCGGTGTCGAGCTTGCGGACGAAGGAGACCGCGGTGCACATGGTGAGTGAGCCGAGGTCCGCGTCGGCATAGCCGGGCAGCTCCATGATCTCGACGTAGTTGTCCGCCGGTGCGACCATCGAGGTGATTCCGCGCGCCTCCATGAGGTCGAGCGCCTGCTCCGGGTGCCAGCGGTTCATGAGGACGAGCGTCGAGCCGTCGATGATCGGGTTGAGGAGGCAGAGCACCTCGCCGGCGATCCAGAACATCGGGAGGAAACCGAGGATCACCTCACCTCCGTCGCCGGGTGTGCGTCCCTGGCCGTAGATCGCGCTGCGGGCGGTGTAGACCATGTGACCCTGCGTGTGCTCACAGCCCTTAGGCATGCCCGTCGTGCCGCCGGTGTAGTTGAGGGCGGCGAGTGCGGCCGGGTCCGTGGGGACGGGGTCGGCCGGGGCGTGGGCCATGATGTCCGCCCAGTCGGTCGGGAGCTCAGGGTCGACGGGGCCGAAGGGAGCGCGGGGCGTGGCGGGGCCGGCGAGCACGTCCGCCGTCTGCGTGTACGCGACGGTGCGGAGGGTGGGGGTGGTGCCCGCCGCCAGTTCTTCCCTGGCTCGGTCGATGGTCGCCGCGAACTCGGGGTGGGCGAGGAGGACGGAGACGCCGGCGTCGGCGAGTTCGTAGGCGAGTTCGGCGGACTTGAACATCGGGTTGATGGGCACGTGGACGGCGCCGATCCGCAGGATGCCGAGGAACGCGACGGTGAACTGCGGGCAGTTGGTGAGGTACACGCCCACCCGGTCACCGGCCTGTACGCCCTGGGCACGGAGCCATCCGGCGAAGGCGCCGACCTGCCGGTCGAGCTCGGCGTAGGTGATGTCCGTGCCGTAGAAGTGGACGGCGACGGTGTCGGGCCGTTCGGTCGCCCAGCGGCGCAGGTAGTCGTCGAGACCGGCCGAGGGGTCGGGATCCGTGTACTCGCGCGGCACGGCGTCCGGCCACAGATCGCGGGTGGCGTCGAGCTCGGCGGCCGCGGCGGCCCAGCGCGCGGCGCGGGCGGAGGGGGAGGGCGCCTCGGCGGCGGTGGTGCCCGGAGCAGAGGGCGCCACGGCGGTGGGGGCAGCGGCCGGGGTGGCGGATGCAGGAGACGTGGACATGCGGGCCTCTCGTCGTTGAGATGCTGATGTCCTTCAAACCCTACCGGACGATCGTTCAGTGTGTTGAGGGCCTGTCCGCTCATCGAGAGCGAGGTCAGTGGCGGATCCGGCGGCCGGAGGTGCCACTGACCTCGCACTCACTTCGGGAGCCGGGAACGGGAGTACGGTCAGTGGCGGATTGCCGGCTGAGAAGCGCCACAGACCGTACTCTCGATGGCTCGGTCGCCTCCGAGCGAAACCCTCACCCGAGGGCAGCGGCTGCGGCTCGACCGGTAGCACGGCCGGAGAACAGGCAGCCGCCCAGGAAGGTCCCCTCGAGCGCGTTGTAGCCCATCATCCCGCCGCCTCCGAAGCCGGTCACCTCGCCCGCGGCGTAGAGCCCGGGGAACGGGGTGCCGTCGGCGCGCAGGCACCGGCCGTCGAGATCGGTCTCCAGGCCGCCGAGGGTCTTGCGGCTGAGCACGTGCAGCCGGACGGCTACGAGCGGGCCGTTGCGCGGGTCGAGGAACCGATGGGGCTTGGCCGCGCGAATGAGGCGGTCGCCGCGGTAGTGCCGGGCCGCGTACAGCGCCGTCACCTGGGCGTCCTTGGCGAACGGGTTGTCGATCTGGTCGTCCCGGGCGGTGACCAGGGCACTGAGGGCCGCCGGGTCGATGTGGGGCCCACCCATCTCGTCGGCCAGGCGGTTCATGCCCGTCACGAGCTCGGGCAGGGTGTCCGCGACGACGAAGTCCTCGCCGTGCTCCATGAAGGAGAGCACCGGTCCGGGCCCCTTGAGAGCACGCCCGGCGACACCGCGGAGGTCCTTGCCCGTGAGGTCCGGGTTCTGCTCGGAACCGGAGAGCGCGAACTCCTTCTCGATCACCGACTTCGTGAGGACGAACCACGAGTAGTCGTACCCGGTCGACCGCAGGTGGCGCAGCGTCCCGAGCGTGTCGAAGCCAGGGAAGTACGGGGCCGGCAGGCGCTCGCCCGTGGCGTCGACCCACAGACTCGACGGGCCCGGCAGGATCCGGATGCCGTGGTTGCCCCAGATCGGGTCCCAGTTCCGGATCCCCTCGACGTAGTGCCACATGCGGTCGGGGTTGACCACGTTCGCCCCGGCCTCACGGGTGATCGTCATCATCCTCCCGTCGACGTGGGCGGGGACCCCGGAGACCATGGTCCGCGGCGGTGTCCCCATGCGCTCGGGCCAGGCCTTCCGGACGAGGTCGTGGTCGCCCCCGATGCCGCCGGAGGTCACGACGACCGCCTGTGCGGCCACCTCGAAGACGCCGGTGGGTGTGCGCGAGGTCGGGGCGCCTCGGCGGGCGGAATCCGGGGCGAGGACGGTGCCGCGGACCCCGACCGCGGTGCCGTCCTGCACGATGAGTTCGTCGACGCGGTGGCGGAAGGCGAAGTGGATGCGGCCGGCCTCCGCGTGGGCGCGGACGCGGCGTTCGAAGGGGGCGACGACGCCGGGGCCGGTCCCCCAGGTGATGTGGAAGCGGGGGACGGAGTTGCCGTGGCCGTCGGCGCGTCCGTCGCCGCGTTCGGCCCAGCCGACGACGGGGAAGAAGCGGTGACCCTGTGCGCGGAGCCAGGAGCGTTTCTCGCCGGCGGCGAAGTCGAGGTAGGCCTCGGCCCAGGCGCGCGGCCAGCGGTCCTCCGGGCGGTCGAACTGCGCGGAACCCATCCAGTCCCGGGTGGCGAGTTCAAGGGAGTCGCGCACGCCCATGCGGCGTTGTTCCGGCGAGTCGACGAGGAACAGGCCGCCCAGGCTCCAGTGGGCCTGCCCGCCGAGGGACTGTTCGCCCTCCTGGTCGACGAGGAGTACCCGGCGTCCGGCGTCCGCCGCCTCGGCCGCGGCGACGAGCCCCGCGAGGCCATGACCGACGACCACGATGTCTGTCTGCATCATGGCAGGCAGCCTAACCCTGACCCCGGCACAGAACCGCCCCGATATCGTTCACGGCCCCCGGTATTTCGCGACATAGCGGGGGCCGTGAACGATATCGGGGCGGATTCGGGTGGGCCGGGGTTGAACCGGGGAACGGGAAGCTTCCTACTGTGAAGTAGTTCCCTAGACTCCGACGTGTCTCGCGGTGTCCGACTGCTTCCCGGACGAGCTGAACGGAGCCCCGATATGAATGGCTACCCACACCCCGGTGGCAACGGCCCGCCGCGTCCTCCGGGAGGGTATGGGGCACCGAACCCGGGAGCGTCACAGGGAGCGCCACCGGTACCACCATCGGGCGGGTACGGCCCGCGGCAACCGGGACAGGGGCCTCCTCCCCGGTCGGGCCCACCTACCTGGCTGTGGATCGTCCTGGGGGGTCGTCGGACTCGACTTCGTGGGGCTGGTCGTCGTGGTCCTCGTCGTGTTCCTCGTGATCCTGCCCGGTCAGGAGCCGGAACCGGACTGCGGGGACGGATGCGGGCCTCCTTCGGCCCAACCCGCTCCGACACCGACCGAGGTCGTGGACACGGTCACCGTCGACACCGCGGTCGGGCCCGTCGAGTTCCTCGTGACCTCCGTGGTATTCACCGATACCGATGGCGGTGACGAGTACACAGAGTCCTACATCAGTCGGGCGATGAGCGATCCCTACCAGGGGTTGGTGCACCTGTACACGGTCTGTGAGTCCCGCGAGGAGCAGGAGGAACTTCTGTGGGAGATCGCAGAACTCGTGACCCTGGAGTGAGGCGCGTCAGCCCTGGGACGCCAGCCGTCGCCGCGCTATGTGTTTCGGACGGTCTATTTGCCCGAATAGCGCGTCCACACCGAAACGGCGCGGCCACGTTGCCGCCACCATCACGCTGCGCGGCGGGCGAGGGCGTGGTGGATGACGAGGCGGCGCACCGAGGCGGCGGCCATCGCCAGTTCAGTGGCGCGCGTGAGCGGTACGACGGACCACCCCTCGTCGTGCAGACGCCGGGCGTAGACGTGGTGGGTGACGCACGGATCCCCGCCGCCGAGGCGCCCTGCCGTCTCAGCCCCCACCTGCGCCGGGTCCAGCCCCACCATCACCTGGGCGTCCCGGTAGAGGAGATCCGGTCGGATGTGTTCCGGCAGGTCGAGACCGTCGGCCTCGGGGGAGCCGGCCAGTCCCGGCAGATCCACCCGGGGCCGCACCTCCGGGTCCGGCAGTCCTGCGTGCCCGAGTGCGATGCGCAGACGCGACAGACGTGGTGATCGGACGTCGCCCCGCGCCCGGTCGAGCGCACGCAGGAGCTTCTTGCGTCCGTGCATGCGGGCGGTCGCCTCACCACGGAGGAACGGCACCAGGCGGTCCGGCGGCACGAGCACCGGCCGCACCCCTTGTTCCGGCCGCATCCCCGGTTCCGCGCGGTGCAGCACCGAGTGGTGCGCGTCCACGACGCGTGCGGACTTCTGCGCGGACATCGCGGCGTCGAGCAGCACGACCAGGTCGTCCTCCGTGAGCATCGCGGCACACTCGGCCACCACGCGCTCCGGGGCGTTGACCGGCAGTCCGTCGACGTCGCGCACGTCGATCCGTTCCGTCCGGTGCGCGCGGAAGCCGGTGCGCCGGATCTCGGCGGGAGATGCCACGTGGATGGGCCCGCGCACGAGGGGTGGCGGCACCGGCAGCCCCATGAGGTGCGCGGCGGACACCCCGCACAACACGGCATCCGGCCGCGCGGTCAGGAGGTCACGGAATCGGCTGTGCAGGCGCAGCGCAGCGTGGTCGAAGAACCCAGGGTCATCGAGAAACGTGGGGGCGTCAAAGGGCTTGCTGTCGTCCAAGAGCATGCAGTGAATCTAAACCGCATCAAACGGCAACAAAAGACCTCTATGAGGACTCTGGGGGCACTCTCAGGGAACGCGCTCTCTCAGGGAGCCTGCGCACGCTCAGGGAGTCGGCGGATGCACCCGCTCCATGTCGACCTCGGGGTCGAGGGTCCGGTGCAGCCCCGCCATGCCGCCGCGCGTCGCGGGGTCGACGTAGTCCGTGGGCTTCGGTGTCACAGCGCGCGCCTTCGCGTCGGCGACTTCCGGTGCCAGCTCGGAGGGCACCTCGCCCGCGGGGAACAGGGCCGTGAGGTCCTGGCCCTCCAGCAGGAACGGCACCATCCGGGCTCGCAGGACGTCCGGCACGGGCACCGGTCGGTGGGTCTCGCGGTCGAGCAGCAGGAGGACGCAGAGCAGGCGCATGACGACGGTGCCGGCGTGGTCGGTGAAGGTCTCGCGCAGGCGGATGCTCGTGTTGCCCACCTTCTCGACGCGGATGTGGTGGAACAGGTGGTCGGTGGGCTGCGAGACCTCGGCGACGTAGTCGATCGCAAGGTGCGCCATGAGGTGGCGGCGGGCGTACTCGGTGCGCAGCGACTCGTCGAGCCAGCGCACGCGCCCCTGGTCCGCGAGCACGATGTACTCCGCGTGGAACAGATGCCCCGCGAACCCGGGGTCCTTCCAGTTCAGGGGCAGGCGGAAGGGCAGCGGGGCTTCGTCGGGACCGGCAGCCTCGGCGGGACGGTCGTCGCCGGCCAGGCGAGTGGTGAGGGCATCGGTCGTCATCGACGGCGCTTTCGTGAGAAGGGGTGGGTCTACGCCACTTACTCTGCCACCCGGCCGTTCCGTGCCGTCCCGCGGGGTGCCCGGTCCGCCGCTGTCGAGGCGTCCCGCCCTCGTCTTCTCCCGTTCCCTCACCTGCCGCGTCGTGCGGCGCCGGCCCGACGGAACCCCTCGACCGCGAGTACGGAGAGGGCCACGGCGAGGAGGCCGTAGACGAGGAGGTCGGCACCGTGGGGGCGTTCGCCGATGAGGAGCGAGACGACGACGAGGCCGACGGGCTCGAGGTAGACGAGCAGGCCGAACAGGGGGATCGGCAGCAGGCGGGAAGCGGCGAGGAAGGCGGCCATCGCGCCGGCGCCTGCGAGGCCGACGGTCACGAGGGCGAGCAGCGTGAGGACATCGGTGCTGGCCGGGGACCCGTGCCCGCCCAGAACGAGGACCACGGCGAAAGGGGTGAGGGCCGCGGCCTCGAGCCCGAAGGCCATGGGGCCGTCCATACCGAACCGACGGCGCAGGAGGAAGTAGACGGGGTAGCCCACACAGATGACGAAGGTCGCCCACGACACCTGCGGCGTGAGCGCGAACTTGAGGGTGACGGCGACGGCGGCGATGCCCACGGCGAGCCACTGGGCGCGGGTGACCTCGTCGTGGAGGACGAAACGACCGCCGAGGACGAGGGAGATGGGCAGCAGGAGGAATCCGAGGGACACGTCGAGTGCGTGCCCGTGGATGGGCGCCCAGGTGAACAGCCAGAGCTGCAGGCCGATGAACGCGCTGAGGAACAGGAACAGCAGTGGCCGCCACCAGGTCCGGGTCGTGTACGTCCAGGCGGTCCGGAGCGAAGCGCGGACGGCCGGATGGACCAGCGCGAGCCCGTAGCAGGCGACCGCCAGCAGGACCCGCCACGCGAAGAGCGCCGCCCCCGAGGCGTCCGCCACTCCCGAGATGTAGAAGATGAGGCAGAACAGCCCGGCCGCGAGAGCGATGGCACCGACGCCGCGCGCCGTGGTGGTTTCCTGCTGCATGCACTCATTCTCGGCGACGGCGGGCGACGAGCAGGAGTACGCCACCTACGACGAGGACGCCCACACCGGCGATGAGTGCCCAGAGTGTCGCGCCGGTGAAGGGCAGGGCACCGCCGGTGTCACTCCCACCCGCGGCCGGGTCATCCTGCTCGGCGGGATCCGCGGCGGAGGCGCCCGTGCCGTCGGCGGCGTCCGTGGAGTCGGCCGGCGGCGTGGCGTCGGGGCCGGAGGGCGCCTCGGTGGCGGTGGGATCCGACGTGCCGGGGTCGCCTGCGCCGGGAACGGGGCCGTCGTGGACGGTGAAGTCGGCGGTGTGGATGACCTCGCCGAAGTCGCCGGCGATCACGAGCACGCGCCAGTCGCCCACCAGATCCTCGGCAGGTGCGGTCGTGTCGAGGGGGAGGGGCTGGTCGACCTCCCCGGTCGGGCCGACGGCCAGGTCGAAGAACGTGTCCCAGGCGGCCGCCGTGCCGGTGCGCTGGACGACTGCTCGGTGGTCGAGCGCGGGGTCGAGGTCGCTCGCCTGCACCTGCGGCATGACGGCGGGGTCGTCCTCGGGGGCGTCCGTGCGGATGTCGGCGACGTCGACGTCCGCCGGGCTCACCTGCACCTTCTCCACGGGGGCGAGGTCGGCGACCTCCTCGGGGGTCTCGACGATGTCGAAGGTCGCCGTGGCGTACGGGACCGAGTGACCGTCGAGGGGGAACACGATCGCGATCCACTCGTCGAGCATCCGGTCGTCCCGGTTGCCCAAGGTCTCGCCGTCGATCGTGAAGGTGAAGGTGCCGGTGGCGCTCGCGTGAACCTCGTGGACGATCGCGGATTCCGGTGCGGCGTGGGAGCGGCGGATGTGGAGTTCGAGGGTCTCGCTGTCGGGCTCGAACCCGCCGGCGTGCACCTCGACACCCTCGCCGTCGAGGATCGCCTGCTCGGTGATCGCGGTCGGCGTCACGGACAGGTACGGCGCTGCGCGTGTCACCTGCGACGACGCGAGTGTCGGTTGCCCGATGAGCGCCAGTGCGGCCACGACGGCGAGTGCCGCGATCGCGGCGAGAGCCGTCCGGAGTCGGGCGCGGGACATGTGGTCGGGTCGGGTGCGGAACATGACGCCTCCTCTCTCGGTGGGGGTTCCCACGGTAGGTCTGCGCCTGCGGTCTCACCAGGGGTTTCGTTACGAACCGACCGATCGTTACCCACCTTCTCCCGGGCTGTGACCCGCGGTGTCCGGACCGTGACCTCGAGTCCCGATCGAGTGCGAGCTCGCCGGCACTTCGGGCCGCCCGAATCCGCCACTGACCTCGCTCTCGATCGGGCGCCCTTCGTCACCCCAATCGCTCCCGAGGCGCCCTGCACGTTTCACGTGAAACGTGCAGGGCGCCTCGGGAGCGATTGGGGTGACGAAGGGCGCCCGATCGAGAGCGAGGTCAGTGGCGGATTCGGGCGGCCCGAAGTGCCGGCGAGCTCGCACTCGATCGGGACTCGAGGTCACGGTCCGGACACCGCGGGTCACAGCCCGGGAGAAGGTGGGTAACGATCGGTCGGTTCGTAACGAAACCCCTGGTGAGACCGCAGGCGCAGACCTACCGTGGGAACCCCCAC
>NZ_JBDIUY010000006.1:0-53288 GCF_040212315.1 Brevibacterium litoralis
CCAGGAGAACCGCGCCGCCGGTGAGCGCGGTGAGGGTGGTGCCGGTCCGGGGGAGCGCGGAGTCCCCGTCGCCGGAGCCTGCACCGCCGTTCGACACGTCGCCGCCGCCCTGGGCGGAATCGTCGGTGATGGTGCGTTCGGGCAGGAAGAGGTAGGCGTCCTCGCTCGGGGTGGCCGCGGAATCGGGTGGGGTGTTGGTGAAGTCGTCGCCGTCACTGTCGACGATCGACACGATCGTCGAGGCGAGGACTTCGTCCATCGCGTCGTCGTCCGGGTAGATCGCGAGCTCCCAGTCGCCGCTGAGATCGGAGGCGTCGCCCTCGCTGCCGCCGAAGGCGTACACCGGGATCTCCTCCCACCAGGTGCCGTCCTCGTTCGCGGCGAAGGGCTCCGCGAAGTCCGGGTCCGGCTGTTCGCCGACGCGGTGCACCGAGTATCGGTGGCCGATGCCGGGCGCGGCCAGTCCCTCGGCGGAGACGTGGAAGGGTACTCCGTCGGCCAGGTCCTCCTCGGTCAGCGAGGAGGGCTCGGCCGACATCGTCCCGTCGTTGTACGGCGGGGTCGTCGCGGGGAGGACGTCCGCGTTCTCCGTCGCCGAGGTGCCCTCCGGGGCAGGCTCGGTCGGTGCCGTGGTCGAGGTGGCGGGCGCCTCGGGAGCGGGGGTGGTGGTCGCGAGGACGGGGCCGGGCATCGTCGCGGTGAAGGCGAGGGCGACGGCGGGGGCGAGGAGCGTACGGGGGTTCATGCGAGTCATGACGGTGCTCTCCTGTGTGCTTCGCGGTGCGCGCGGTGTGTGGGAACGCGGTGCACGGGAGATGTGCGGTGGGATGGGCGTAACGAGCGCGGCGGATCGGGTTGTTGCGATCCAGGGTGGGGTTTACCCGGAGGTAGGGGTACCGGCGAGTACGGGCCGATCGTTACCGGGAGTGCTCGTGGTGTGATCGGCATATGACGATGTCGCCGGGTGAACTGCAACATGACCGTCGGTCGCAATGGTGCTGTCACATGGGGATGAGGAGGGGATCTCTGGACCCGGGACGGCCGGGAGTGGGTCTCTACGAGACTCGGAATTGTTAGATTAGCGGGTCGCTAATCTGCTCGTTTTCCGCCCGCGGACGCAAAACGAGCAGATTACGGGGGTGCCTAATCTACCCGGGGTCGGGTCCATGGTCGGTCGACGGGCAGATTCGCGATCCTCACGCCACGTTCCCGTCCCGGTGAAACTATCCATCCAACACCGCTGTCCAGTATTCGTGCACCCCCCTACCCAGGAGTCATCTGACGTGGTCTGATGTTCCGAACTGTTCCGACCCTCAGCAAAGGAGCTGAACGTGAACACGACACAGGAACGCGCCCGGAAGATCCGTGCCGCCACGACCACTGCCGCCGGCATCGCCGTCGCGGCACTGCTCGCCGGTTGTGCGGGCGGAGCCGGAGGCGGAGGCAACGGGGGAGGTTCCGGCAGCGGGGACGGCTTCGCCTACGGCGCCTCGCAGGACGAGGTCAACGCGGCGATCGCGGACCTCGAACCGGTGACCATCACCTTCCAGAGCGGATCCGCCTCCGAGCTCGTCTCCAGCGGCGAGCAGGTCCACGAGTTCGTCGAACTCGTCGAGGAACGCTCCAACGGGCAGATCACCGTCGACGTCGCGTGGGGCATGAGCATCGCCGGTTACACCGAGGCGGTCGACGCCCTGGCCGACGGCCGCGTGGACGTCTCCTACCACCTCCTCGGCTACGAACCCCAGCGGTTCCCCGAGGCCACCGACATCGGCACGTCGATCGCGAGCGTCGGTTTCTCCCCGCTCGTGGGCGAGATGACCGCCTATGCCGTCGCCTCCGACCTCGCCTGGAACAACGAGGCGCACATGCAGCGGTTCGAGGAGGAGGGCATCATGCCCGTCGCCCCGCTCATCGCCTCCGGCCAGTACTCGCTCAACTGCTCGAACCCGGTGACGACGCTCGAGGAGTTCCAGGGCAAGCAGGTCCGCGCGGGCACGGTCGCGCAGGGCTCGACGGTCACCGAACTCGGCGCCGTCCCCGTGAGCATGGAGTTCACCGAGGTCTTCGAGGCCATGCAGCGCGGTACCGTCGACTGCGACCTCTCGCCCATGTCGGCGAAGGACCAGACCGGCGTCTACGAGGCGGCCCCGCACCTGGCCATCACCACCGAGGCGAACTTCCCGCGCTTCCCCGCCTCCTACCTGGCCGGGACGAACGTCATGAACATGCCGCTGGCCTACCAGCAGATCATCTTCGACAGTGCCGCCTCGATGCTGCTGGCCGGTGACGTGCAAGGCTACGTGAACTCGAACGCCCGCCACGTCGAGGACATCCACTCGGTCGACGGCTCCATCACGGAGTTCGACGATGAGTTCCAGCAGGTCATGGGCGATTACGTGGGCGTCCTCCAGCAGGAGGCGATCGATCGCGGCACCGTCCCGGAGGACACCCCGGCGCGGATCGACGAGCTCGAACAGGAATGGCAGCAGAAGATCGCCGACCTCGGTTACGAGGACGGCGGCGACATGACGACCGCCAACGAATGGGTCGACCGTGACCTCGATTACGACCCCTTCGCCTGGGCCGTCTTCGAGGAGGCCGGACCCCTGGACCACCGCCCCGGGAACTGACCTTCCCCAGGTCCGGACCCCGCCGCCGAGGCGCCCGCGAGCAGGCATCATCCCTGCCCCGGGCGCCTCACGCCGTCATGGTGACGTGTACCTCCCTTCAGCCCACGAGGCGGGCGAAGGCGCTCATCTCGGCCAGGGACTGCGGGGTGCGTGGCAGGTGGTCGAGCAGGGCCGGCGAGTGGACGAGGAAGGCCTTCCACTTCGCCCGCGAGATCGCGACGTTCAGCCGATTGCGCATGAGGAGGAAGTCGAGGCCGCGGGGCACCTCGACGGCCGACGACGCGGCGAGGGTGAGGATCGCGATGATCGCCTGCTGGCCCTGGAACTTGTCGACCGTCCCCACCCGGACGTCCTGTAGACCGGCCGCGTCGAGGGCCTCCCGGACGGCGACGACCTGCGCGTTGTACGGGCTCACGACGATGATGTCGCGGGCCCCGACCTCGCGGGTCGGCGCCGTCCCGTCCGGCCCCGGCTCACCTCGATGTCCCTCGGTCCACCGGGCGCCCAGGTGTTCGCGGGCGATGCGGACGACGGCCTCGGCCTCCTCCTCGGACAGGGTGACGTTGCCGGAGTGGGCGACGGGGACCGGTACCAGTCCGGGCTCCACGCCCTCGAGGACGCGTGACTCGGTGGTCGGGTGTGACCGGAGCGCCCCGGCATAGCTGAGTTCGGATACCGGTCGGCACACCGCGGCGTCCATCCGCCTGCTCTCGTGGAGGAAGTAGCCGAACTCCTCCGGCAGGGTGTCGTGCCCGGCGCTGAGGAAGCCGAGCGCGGACTCGTCGACGGGCTCCGGGTGCTCACCCTGGCTCACCTGCGGCAACTGCTGGGGGTCACCGAAGAGCACGAGGTTCCGCGCCGCCCGGCTCACGGCGATCGTGTTCGCCAGAGAGTACTGGCCGGCCTCGTCGACGACGAGCAGGTCGAACTCTTGCGGTTCCACGTTCTTGCCGGTGAAGAACCACGCGGTCCCGCCCATCACGTACCCGGCACCCTCGCGTTCCTCCCGGAACTCCGCCAGCTGCGTGTCCTTCGTGAAGGCCCGGACCTCCGGGTGGATGTCGGCATCCTTCCGGCTCGACCCCTGCCATTTGCCGACCGCACCGGCCGGGAGCAGACCGTCGGCCGCGATCGTCTCGAGGACGTTGTCGACGACGGCGTGCGACTGGGCGACGACACCCACCCGCCACCGGTTCTCCGTCACCAGCCGTGCGATCGCCCGGGACGCCAGGTAGGTCTTGCCCGTCCCAGGAGGCCCCTGGACGGCCAGGTAACTGCGGTCCAGGCGCTTTGCGGAGTCGACGAGCGCCGAGATGGTGTCCTCGCCCTCGACGGCGGACAGCGCACCGGTCTCACCACCGGAATTGCCCTCACCCCCGGAACCCGCCTCACCCTTCAGCCGCGAGGGCCTGCGGACCAGGACGTCGGCCACGGCGTTCTCCGGCCATCGGGGTGCGCCGACCGCGGCAGCACCCACCCATTCCCGGATCGCGTCCCGCAGCAGGTTCGAGTTCGGTGGCGGCCCCGGCGTGATCGCGACGGGGATGTGCGGGTAGGTGTCCGGGCTCTTCTTCGTCACCTTCTCGGTGACGAGGACGGAGGTGTCCGTCGATTCCTCGGGGTCGATCGACACGCTCACCGCATCGCCCTGGCCCTTGGAATGCCCGGTGCCGAGCGGACCCGGGTACTCGTAGACCAGGTACCCGCCGGTCGCCTTTCGTGAACTCCCCTCCGACCACGAGCCGTGGAGTCGCAGTTCACGGCTCTCCAACTTCGACCGGCCGACCGTCGACCAGTCACGGACGATCTCGACGTCCTCGACCCGGAAGACGTCGCGCTGGCCCGCCCACTCGTCGACCGGTGCTGCCAGACGCCCGAAGTGGTCCCACCAGAAGGTCTTCTCCTCCCGCTCGTGGTACCGCAGGGCCGCGCGGGCCAGGCCCCAGGCCTGCTCCTCGGGCGTGCGCGCCGGGTCGTGCGGGACACCGATGAAGGGTTCGAGCTTCGCCTCCAGCGCGCGGATCTCCTCCTCCGCGATCTCGCGGGCGGTGGGCTCCCGGTCGGCCGGGTCCTCCTCCGGCACCACCTCGTCGAACTCCGGCTCGTCATCGACCGGAGCCGGTGTCTGGTCGGCGACCAGGGAGAGCAGCCAGTCCCGCAGGCGCAGCGTCGAGACGCAGTCGTACTCGTTGTAGTCGGCGATCTGCTGGAGGACCCGGGCGGCCTCCTCGGCTCGCCCCGAATCCCGCAGCTCCACGTACCGCGCATACTCGTCGACGCTGTCGGCGGCATTGGTGACGCCCTCGCGGGCCTCGTCGGCACGCATGTAGAGCGGTTCGAGCTTCTTGATCGAGTAGGAGGGTGCCCCGACGAGCAGCGCCTTGCTCACCGTCGCGTAGAGGTCGACGAGGACGCCGGAACGCAGCAGGTCGTCCACGCGTTCCTCGTGCGCACCGTGGCGCTGCGCGATCGAGGCCAGGTGCGTCCGCTCGTAGGGCGCGTAGTGGTAGATGTGCATGTCCGGGTGCGCGGCCCGGACGGAGTCCACGCAGTCGAGGAAGTCCCCGAGCGCCTGCTTCTCCTGTGCCAGGTCGTGCGCCCACAGCGGGGTGAACGTGGACCGGGCGTCGACGAACCCGAACAGATAGTCGAGACCCCACTCCTGTCCGTCCGGTGTCCACAGGGGGTCACCCTCGAAGTCGAAGAAGAGGTCGCCGGCCGAGGGTACTGGGAGAGCATGGATGGGGGAGGGGTCGAGCACCTCGACGACGGGGGCCGGGCCGTCGGCGCTCGCGATCTGCACCCGCGCCTGCCCGGCCAGCCGCCGCATGGTCCCGGCCGGAACCCCGCCGGTGGGGTCACCGTCCTGCCAGCCGGCCACGTCGTCGACGGTCCGCAGGCCGACGGCACGCAGCTTGGCGCGCTGCCCGGCGGTGAGGTTGTGCACCTGCCACATGTCGCGGGACCCGGCGATCGCCTCCTGGCAGTCGGTGCAGTTCCCGCACCGCGCGTAGGAGTCCTCCTCCCAGCCCAGCGCTGCCGAGGCGCCCTGCCGTTCCCGGATCCGCCGCACGAGGGCCGCCCGCCGCAGGCGGTACATCGGTTCGACATCGGCCACACGGTGCACGCTGCGGGAGCGATCACCGAGGACGAGATCGAACTCCTCGGCGACCTGGAAACCGGCCTCCCGCAGATGGACGGTGTAGGCGGCGATCTGGAGGAGCGCGGTGACCTTCGCGCTGCGGGCGAGCTTGGTGTCCTGGATGCGCCAGGCACCCGACGGAGCACCCTCCCGGACCAGGTGGTCGCGGACCAGGAAGTCGGCGAATCCGATGAACGGCAGCCCGTCGTCACCGGTGATGACGGCCTGGTAGACGATTTCCGCGTCCGATTCCAGTGCTGCGCGCGTCTGTTCGACGGTCCGGGTGACGGCGGCGGGGTCGGACATCCGTGGCCGGTCGATCGTCGTGATGCGCCAGCCGTTCGCGGCGTACTCGTCGAGGAGTCGCTGTTCGTGTTCGCCACCCAGGGCGGCGGTGCGTTCGAGCATGGCGTCGGGCTCGCGCTCGGTGTGGGGGATGCGTCCGAGCATCTCGTCGAAGCCGCGGAAGAACCCGTACTCGCACGTCGCCGCTGCGGTGAGGTCACCGGCGCTGGTCACCAGTCGGTCCTGGGTATCGAAGAACATGCGCTCAGCCTAGAGGTGCCCTCGGACACACATCCTGGACACGACGAACGACCACAGCAGTGAGCGGTACGTCGACCCCCTGAACAGCGAGATCGGCCGACTCCGGGCTCACCTCCTCACCCGTCGCCGGGTCCGCTGAGCGAGCAATTGTCCAGCAGGCTGCTGGACATTTCGGACGGAGCAGTCGCCGGACCACTTCGTTCGCCGGTAAGACCCCGGTCAGTCAGCGATGCCGGTGGCGAAGGCGCGGGTGATGACCTCCGGCCGGGCAATTTTGCAACGGGTCGTTGCAATATTTGCTCGCCGCCGAGCCACGCGATGGCGCACCCCTTCACGGAGTAGACGTCCAACGACGCTGGCGAGTTCACGGGTCAGAGTTTTCTCTTGTGCCCGGCTCCGACTGGTCCGACAGTGGACAGATGGACGAACACCGCTCCCGAGGCGCCCCGGACCCGGTCACCTCCGCGCGCTCCATCGTCGGTCGGGTCGTGGCCATCGTCGTGAGTGCGGTGTTCGGGCTCGTGTTCCTCCTCGTCGTCGCGCCGATGATCGCCGTGAAGCTCGATCCGGGCGAGATCGACCATCACGGTTACGGGACCATCTTCGGCACCATGATCGGTGCCGTGGCGGGGCTGGGACTCGTCATTGCGTTCCCCCTGTGCTTTCGTCGCGAGTCCCGTTGGTGGATCGGGCTGCTCACGATGGCCGGGGTCCTGGCGCTGATCCTGGCGATGTGGCTGGTGCCCGACCTCGGTCTGGACCCGGCGCGGGCAGTGTGAGGGGCGGCGAGTCCAACGCTCCAGTTGTGCAACGATCCGTTGCACAACTGGAGCGTTGCTCCCGAGCCTCGGCGTCCATTTGGCCAACGGACCGTTGGACAATTTGCCCCTCGGCCGTTGCGACCGTAGAGAGGTTGTCAGGCCGCGACCTCGGGAACCACGAGCACGGGGGTCGCGCTGTGGTCGGTCTCGGGGTCAAGGGTGCCGAGGTAGTCCCGGACCTGGTCGACGGCGTTGTCGAGAGAGCGGACCTGCGTGGCGTCGTCCTCACTGATGATGAGTTCCCAGCCGTGCTCCCACGGGCGGGCGGTGACAGTGAGCGGCTCGGACATGTTCGGCTCCTCCGGAATCCTCATGGTTACGAGCGAGTGGACCGCATGTGCAAAGAGGTCTCGCGCCGGCCCCCTCTCAATTTTGCAGCAGGTTGCTGCAAATTTTGCCCCTTCAGAGAACGCGTGCGGAGCCCGCCCAGTGATCCGTCCACCGCGTAGAGCCTCGTGTCTATGGGAATTGCAGGGCTTTCGGTACACGCTGGCCCCTGTACGCGCTCAGGTCCCACTGCTTACACTTATTTCACTTGTCGAGTTGAGGGAGAGTCATGACCGACACGATCATGCGGGACGAAGAAGAGTTGCGTGGGGCACTCGCGGAGCCTGGTATCGGAGATGTCCGCGTCACGCTCGACCTGCCGCGCGAGACGGCTGAGCGGGTGCTGACTCTGCTCGAAGCCGAGTCTGCGGGTGGCGCATGGGTGCTGCCGGTTCACCAGGACCTGACGACGACCCAGGCGGCCAGGGTTCTCGGGGTCTCCCGCCCGCATCTGGTCGAACTCCTTGACGAGGGGGCCATCGAGTATCACAAGGTCGGTAGCCATCGTCGTATCCCGGTCGTCGCGTTGCGCGAGTTCCACGAGGAACGTGAGCGCCGCAGGAAGGCCGCACATGCACTGTCGAAAATCTCGGACGATCTCGGGCTCGACAACTGATGCGAGCGGTCCTTGCGGACGCGAATCTGCTGTTCTCCCGCGTGCTCCGCGACTATTTCGTGTACGGAGCGGTCGAAGGCCTGGTCGACCTCCGATGGTCGGAGGAAATCCTCGACGAGGTCGGTCGGAATCTGGTCCTGAAGAATGGATTCACGAAGGCGCAGGCCGAGCGGCTTCGAGACGGCCTCACAGCGTTTCTGCCGCAGGCCATGGTGGTGCCGGCTGACGACGACTATGCCGCATTCTCCGCAGTTCCGATGAAAGATCCCGATGACCGCCACGTGCTCGCAGCAGCGGTTGCTGCTCGCGCCGACTACCTGTGCACCGACAACATCGAGGATTTTCCTGAGGAAGCAGCCCGTGTCGCGGGAGTACGGGTCGTGAGCCCGGACGCATTCCTGTGTCTGATGGCCGAGAGCAGACCCCACCTGATCGTGCAGACGCATCGAAGTGTCGTCCGGTCGCGGCCCGGGCTGGATGACACCGCGGTACTGGATCGCCTCGGAGTGGCAGGTGCGCGAACTGCGGCAACGGCGATTGCAGATCTTCTGGAGCGTTGACGACACTCGCAGTCGACAACTCGGACTTCTCGTATCGCGGAGGCCCACCGCTCTCCTCCCACCCCAATCGTTGCCCACTCGCAATACGCATCCGGCGCAGAACCGTTTCGGTGTCCGGACCCTTTCCATAGGATGTGGATCACGCGACCGACCGCGAGCGCACCGCACCCGTCCGCACCACCGCGAGCGCCAACACCACTGCGCACCCGCACCACCACGTCGAGAGGGCACGATGACCGCCGATCCAGTCCCGGCCACCCCGGCCGGCACCACCCCCACCCCGGCGGCCCCCGCGCACCCCCGAGCCCACCACGCCCCCGCCCCCGGCTCCGTCATCACCGTCCGCGACGAGGACTGGCTCGTCACCCAGGTCGACACCGTCCACGAACGCGCCTCCGCGACGGACGAGCATCCCACCCGCACCGCCCACCGCATCACCGCGCAGGGTCTGTCGGAGCTCGTCCGGGACACGACCGCCGTCTTCATCGACACGATCGACACCGTCCACCTGCGCGACCCCCGCAACGCCCCGCTCATCAACGACCGCTCCCCGCAGTACCGCGACACCCGCCTGTGGCTGGAGTCGACCCTGCGCAAGACCGACCTCCCGGTCACCGACCAGCGACTCTCCGTCGCGGCGGGCATGCTCATCGACCCGAAGAACTACCAGCAGACCCCGGTCCGCAAGATCCTCTCGACGGACAAGCTGCGCCCGCGCCTGCTCATCGCCGACGCGGTGGGCCTGGGCAAGACCATCGAGATCGGCCTCATCCTCGCGGAGCTCATCAAACGAGGCCGCGGCGACCGGATCCTCATCGTCACCCCCAAGCACGTGCTCGAACAGATGCAGCAGGAGATGTGGACCAAGTTCGCGCTCCCCTTCGTGCGCCTCGATTCCGAGGGCATCCGCCGCATCCGCCAGAAGCTGCCGGCCACCCGCAACCCCTTCACCTACTACAAGCGCGCGATCATCAGCATCGACACGCTCAAGTCCGACCGCTACCTCGCCCACCTGCGCAATCACCAGTGGGACGCGGTCGTCATCGACGAGTCCCACAATGTCGTGAACTCCGGGACGCTCAACAACCGCCTGGCGGACACGCTCGCTGCCAACACGGACGCGCTCATCCTCGCGAGCGCCACCCCGCACAACGGGCGCAAGGAGGCCTTCGCGGAGCTCATCCGCCTCCTCGACCCCACCGCGGTCCGCCCCGACGGCACCCTCGACACGGCCGCAGTGAACGAGCTCTACGTCCGCCGCCACCGCAATTCCGACGAGGTCGCCGCGGAGGTCGGCGACGAGTGGGCCGTCCGCAGGCCACCGCAGTTCGTCCACGTCCAGGCCTCCCCGGAGGAGAACGCTCTCGCCCGCGAGCTCGACGAGGTCTGGCTGCACCCTCGCGCCACAGCAGCGAACCCCGGCGCCAAAGCGCCCACCGCCTCCGGCTTGTTCCCCTGGACCCTGGCCAAGGCCTTCCTCTCCTCCCCGCAGGCGCTCGCCACCTCCATCGCCAACCGCCGGAAGACGGTGGAGTCATCCCAGACCCCCGCCGCCGAGGCGCCCTCCACTCCCCACACCCCCACCGCTGGCACCAGTGCCGCTGGCACCAGCGACGCCACCACCGAGCTCGCCGCCCTCGACCGCCTCCGGTCCCTCACCCAGGCGGTCATCGATGCGGCGGAGCAGGCGCGGAAGTCCAAGAAGCCACAGACCGGGAAGTACGGCGCGCTCCTCACGCACCTCTCGGAGACCGTCGGCATCGGCCCGAAGAGCGACACCCGCGCCGTCGTCTTCGCCGAGCGCGTCCAGACGCTCGAGGCCCTCGCTCGCGACCTTCCCGGTGACCTGGGACTGAAGAAGGACCAGGTCCAGATCCTCCACGGCGGGCTCTCCGACATGGAGCAGCAGGCGATCGTCGAGGACTTCAAGACCTCCGGTTCGCGCGTCCGCGTGCTCGTCACCGGGGACGTCGCGTCCGAAGGTGTGAACCTCCACCAGCAGTGCCATCAGCTCGTCCACTACGACATCCCGTGGAGCCTCATCCGGATCGAGCAGCGCAACGGACGTATCGACCGGTACGGCCAGCGCACCCCGCCGCAGATCACGGCGCTCGTGCTCGAACCGGAATCGGAGGCCTTCGCCGGTGACATCCGTGTCCTCTCCCGGCTCATCGCCAAGGAGAACGAGGCGCACAAGGTCTTCGGCGATGCAGCCGCACTCATGGGTACCTTCAACGCCGATGCGGAGGAGAAGACCGTCCGCAAGGCGCTCATGGACGGGGCCGGTACCCGGGAGGACCTCCTCGATCAGGTCGTCCCCGACGCCGACCATGCCAAGGTCCTCGACGATGACGACCTGAGTGACTGGTTCGCCGACATCGACTTCGACGACGAGGACGAGGACACCCCTGCCACCAACGACACCCCCGCCCCGACACACACCAATCAAACAGACACCCCCGAACCCCCACGCCCCGGCGCCGCCCCCACCGTCCACATGGACCACGCGACGGGCCTGAGCCTCTACGGCTCCCCGGTCGACTTCCTCAAGGACGCGCTCATCGCCGAGTACCAGGGCCAGCAGTCCCATGCGCCGGATCCCACGAACCCACGTGCCGGGGGAGTGTCGTGGAAGGAGTGGCGGGACCAGGGCATCGCCCAGCTCGTGCCGCCCTCGGACCTCGTCCGGCGTCTGGACGACCTGCCGCAGACCTACCGCAAGGAGCGGAAGATCGTCGAGCTCTTCAAGCTCGCCACCACGCAGCAGGTGGGCCGGAACATGGTCGAGCACGCCCGGAACGACCCGGACTCCCCGTCGCTCTGGCCGGAGGCGCACTTCCTCGGTCCGCTCCACCCGGTCCTCGACTGGGCGGCCGACCGGACCTTGGCCGCGGTGACCGAACAAGCTCGCAAGCAGCAGGCCGAACGGGGCGCCATCTACGCCGTCCGTGCGGACGTCACCTGCCCGATCGTCGGTGTCCACGCGTCGCTCACGAACGAACGCGGCCAGACGGTCACCCGCACCTTCTCGTCACTCCGTTTCGGAGCCATCGAGACCGCACAGGACCTCGCGGAGACGGACGACGAGGACCTCATGGCCTTCGCCCAGACGCACGAGACGGTCCACGCCTTCCTCCAGGACCTCGGCCTCGACCGCGCCCACCAGAACACGGGCGCACTCGACACCGCCGCACTCCAGCGTCTGGTCCCGGTGGCCGTCGAGGCCGCCCGCGACGCCGTTCACCCGGTGTTCGCCTCGGCCACTACACACGCCCAGGAGCAGGTCGAGACCTGGATGTCCCGCAACGCCGGCTGGCAGCAGGACGCGGGCAACCTCATCAACACCGCCGGCAACCGCCGCCGTACCCACGAGGTCTCCGCGGAGCAGGCACTCATCACCGCCATGGCCCCGGCCCAGACCTTCGTCCGTCCCCTCGTCCTCGTCGTCCCCACGCACTTCTGAATCGGAGCACCCGCACCATGAGCCACGAAGAACTCTCCGTCCACCAGGAGTTCATGAGCGAGGACTACTTCGGTTCCGAGGGGACCAAGGAGTCCTTCAAGGCCAAGGCCCTCGAACTGCGCAAGCAGTGGGAGACCGAGGCGGACGAGGCCCGCACCGCCGGCCACGACCCCGTGCCCTCCCCGCTCTCGCAGTGGGGGCAGGCCCGTGGTCGCCTCCAGTCCCAGCTCATCTCACTCACGGACACAGCCCTTACCGACACAGATCTCGCCGACGCCGAGGCGCCCCTCGCCTTCTACCGCGACCTCCTCACCGTCCTCGGCTACTCCTCACCGGAGTACCGCACGGTCGAGGGCCCCAGCAGCCTGGAGATCCGCGGTCATGCGACGGAGGCCGACGCGACCCCGCTCCTCGTCGTCTTCGCTCGCCCTGCCGACAGCGTGGAAGGAATCGTGGAGAAGGGCACCACCACCAACCCCGCCCACACCCTCCTTCGACCGGCACCCCTCCACACCGCACCGACCGACGACACCACGGAGGACCCCGAGCTCCACACCTCCGTCGCCCGGTTCCTCTCCGCGCATTTCGTCGAGGAGTCCGGCCCGGACCTCGCCCTCGTCCTCGCCGGCCGGTTCATGCTGCTCACGGAGAAGTCCCGCTGGGCGGAGGGCCGGTATCTGTCCGTCGACCTGAGCCTCTTGCTCGAACGCGACGACACGAAGAAGGGCGGCGCGGTCGACCAGTTCTTCGCCTGTGCGTCCGCCCGGGCCGTCGCTCCGAGCACGGACGGGTCGACGTGGTTCCTCTCGGTCCTCGAGGACTCGGTGAACCACGCGCAGAAGGTCTCGGAGGACCTCCGCGAGGCCGTACGGGAATCCATCGAGATCATCGCGAACGAGGTGGTCCGCCGCCGCAAGGACCAGGGCCTCGACCCGCTCGCACCGGAGCAGGCACAGGTGCTCGCCCGGCAGTCCCTGCGGTTCCTCTACCGCATCCTCTTCCTCCTCTACGCGGAGGCGAGCCCGGAGCTGCGCATCCTGCCCACGGGGACCACCGAGTACGAGGCCGGCTACAGTCTCGACCGGCTCCGCGACCTCGCGACCGTCCCGCTGCACGCGGGTGGCGCGGGTACCCACCTGTTCCAGTCGCTCCATGTGCTCTTCCGGCTCATCGACACCGGGCATAACGAGTACCGCGGAGCTCGTTCGGAGGAATCCGCTGCCGAGGCGCCCCCTTCCGATGGCGAGTCCCTCACCTTCCGTCGCCTGGAGGCGGACCTCTTCTCGTCCGAGGCCACGGACCTCATCGACGCGGTGGAACTCGGGAACACCGCGATGCAGGAGGTCCTCACCCGTCTGCTCCTGAGCAAGGAGAAGAAGGGCAAGGACCGTGGCTTCATCAGTTATGCGGAGCTCGGCATCAACCAGCTCGGCCGTGTGTACGAGGGCCTCATGTCGTACACGGGCTTCTTCGCGGACCAGCCGCTCTACGAGGTCGCCAAGGGTGGCGACAACTCGAAGGGTTCGTGGGTCGTCCCTGTCGCCAAGGTCGTGCGTGACCAGGAGACGGGAGAGTCGTCGATCGCGGCGGAGGACTTCGTCCGTACGACGAACGCGATGGGCGAGCAGGTTCCCGTCCGCTACGAGGCCGGCCGGTTCGTCTTCCGTCTCTCCGGTCGCGAGCGTCAGCAGTCGGCCAGCTATTACACGCCCGAGGTGCTCACCAAGTTCACCGTCTCCCAGGCGCTCGAAGAACTCCTCACCGAGGACATGCCGGCCGACCGGATCCTCGACCTCACCCTCTGCGAGCCCGCGCTCGGGTCCGGGGCCTTCGCCCTCGAAGGCGTACGGCAACTGGCGACGGCCTACCTCCAGCGCAAGCAGGACGAACTGGGGGAGAAGATCGACCCGGCCGCCTACCCGCTGGAACTGCAGAAGACGAAGGCGTACATCGCTCTGCACAACACCTACGGCGTCGACCTCAACGACACGGCGGTCGAGCTCGCGGAGATCTCACTGTGGCTCGACACGATGGTGCCGGGCTTGGCGGCACCGTGGTTCGGCCTGAGGCTCAAACGCGGCAACTCGCTCGTCGGTGCCAGGCGGACCACATACTCGGTGGACGCGCTCACCAAGCACGAGTTCCTCAAGAACACGCCGCTCGACCAGCCGCTGAGCGCCCTCGGACAGCTGGTCTCGGACGGCGGCCGGGGAGGCGACCAGATCTTCCAGTTCCTCCTGCCTTCGAACGGGTGGGGTGCTGCGGCTGACGCGAAGGAGGGCAAGAACCTTGCACCGGAGGCGGTGAAGAAACTCAAGAACTGGCGCAAGACCGTCCGCAAAAAACTGTCGAAGACGAAGGCGAACAATCAGATCGAGACGCTCCGGCAGATCTCGGCACAGGTCGACGAGCTCTGGGCGATCGCTCTCCGTCGTCTGCACGTGGCCCAGGCCGAGTCGCGTCGTTCTCTCGACATCTGGGGTCACCCGCACGCCTCCGAGGGCACGACGATCACCCGGAAGGAGATCGAGGAGAAGCTCCAGGACGAGAACGGTGTCTACCGTCGGCTCCGCCGCGTCATGGACGCATGGTGTGCCCTCTGGTTCTGGCCGCTAACCGAAGATGCGGTGGAACCACCGAGCATCGACGAATGGCTGGACGGTCTCAAAGCCCTTGTTGGTATGCAGGGGCAGGACAATTCGCGGAAGTACGGCAGCGCGAGCAAGAGCGGTCAGGCCTCCCTCGTCGACAGCGCGAGCTGGCACGAGCTGAGCGACATCGAGAACAACGCCCTCCTGTTCGGCGGTGCACGCGAGGACGTCGACGGTGTCCTCGACGCCCACCCATGGCTGCAGGTGTGCGAGCGGATCGCCGGGCAGCAGGGCTTCTTCCACTGGGAGCTCGACTTCGCCCCGGTCTTCGCCCAGGGAGGCTTTGACCTCCAGCTCGGTAATCCCCCGTGGGTCCGGCCGATGTTCGACTACGACGCTCTGCTCGCTGAAGGAGACCCGTGGTGGCAGCTGGCCAACAAACCCTCGGAGGCCGTGAAGAAGGACCGTCGCGAGAGGACCCTTGCGATTCCAGGAATCCAACAACTGGTCCTCGACGCCGCAGTCGATGTGATCGGCCAAGCGGAGTTCATCAGCGATGTGACAACGTACCCGTTGATGGTGGGATTCCAACCCGATCTGTACCGATGCTTCATGGAGCAGACCTGGCGTCACAACTCGGTATCCGGCATCGTCGGATTGATCCACCCCGAGAGCCATTTCACCGACGAGAGTGCAAGGTCGCTTCGTGAAATGTCATACCGCCGCCTTAATCGTCACTGGCAGTTCATTAACGAACTTTCACTCTTCGAAATCCACCACCTCGTCACATATGGCGTGCACATTTACGGGATGGATAGAATAGACCCTGATTTTGTTCAGGCCTCGTCCCTGTATCATCCATCGAGTGCCGAAGGTTCTTTGGCGCACAATGGCGATGGCCAACTGCCAGGGCTGAAGGATTCCGAGCAGCGATGGGATTTGCGGCCGCATAGGGATCGCTTGATCCGAGTGGACACGAACACGCTTCGAACTTGGCACGACACCCTCGAAAGCGATGCTGTTCCAGTCCGACAGACAAAAATGCTCTACACGGTGAACACGGCCGCCGCCGAGGTCATCTCGAAGCTCGCATCGGCTGATCGGATTGGCCAGTTGAATCCGCAGTTCTCATCGGGGTGGCATGAGAAGAGCGACAGGGTAAAGGGCCGATTCGACCTGAAGTGGGGCGAGCCGGATGCCTGGAGCGACGTGATCCTGCAGGGGCCGAACTTTCACGTGGGCGTCCCGTTCTACAAGCAGCCGAACCCTACCATGAAGAACAACCTCGATTGGTCTACGGTCGACCTGGAGTACCTCCCAGCGGAAGCGGTCCCGACGACCAGCTACAAGCCGATCCACGACGGCCACTACGACCGTGAGTACACCCACTGGGACGTGAACGGCCAGAAGACCCCAGCCCGCGACCACTACCGCATCGCCTGGCGAGCAATGGCCGCTAACACTGGTGAAAGGACACTCATCCCTGCGATCATTCCACCAGGAACTGCACATATTAACGGCGTCTTCTCTTTTAGTTTCAAGAGCTACGATGAGCTTCTCGCGGCCACGGCGGTGATGATGTCGTTGCTCGCAGACTTCAACGTGCGAGCTGCCCCAAAAAGTGGAATCTACCCGAGTGCCGTCGAACGACAGCCGAAGCTTCCGGATGATCATCGCCTCTTGCTTGACGTGATGCTAAGAGTCTTGAGGCTGAACGCAATGACGGATGCGTACGCGGACCTTTGGGAAAAGTCGTGGGATACTGATTATCGGGACGCGTCATGGACCCCAGAGCACCACTTCGGCCAATCTGAGGAACTCGGAGACGTCACTGCCCAGTGGTCGTCGATGACTCCGTTGAGGCTCGCGGCCGACCGTCGGCAGGCACAAGTCGAGATCGACGCGCTCGTGGCGCTGATGTTGGGAGTGACCGCGGACGAACTTTGCAGCATCTACCGCACCCAGTTCCCGGTTCTCTACGGCTACGACACCAAGCGCGACCACTACGACGCCAACGGCCGCCTGGTGCCGGCCGAGGTCCTGAAAACCTGGAAGAAGAAGGGCGCCGCCGCAACCCCTGAGGACCTGTCCTCCACGAATGCCCAGGGCTACACCTACACCTACGCCCCACCCTTCGTCACGCTAGACCGAGAAGCCGACATGCGTCAGGCGTACTCTTCCTTTTCTCGGGAACTAACGGAAGGCTGAGACGTTGTCCAACGTTTGGAAAAATACGGGATGGTATTTTGATGCCAAAAGTGCATCCGAGGTAATGCAAGTCATTGCAAGGATTGGAGCTCATGGTTCTAATCATAGGTTCGCTTGGCGGGGCCTCCCAAACATAAACTTCGAAGTTCGATCGTCACTGCATCGTGCAATCGCGGATATTTCTGATGATGTCTCCGAAAGGACGATCAGAGACAAAGAAGATGAGATCATTAAAGAGGCCAGGAAGTGGGGATTGGGAATTTCTGGAGGTCATTACGTCGATGACCTGCAGCTGTTGGCCGACCTTCAGCACTTTGGTGTCCCAACTAGGCTTATTGATATTACGAGCAACCCGATGACTGCCCTCTGGTTTGCCACCGAGAAGGTGGCGCGTAGTCCGGGTGACGCTAGGAACGCCAGTGGGATTCTCGTCGCTATGAATTTACCTTGGTACCGTGAAGATGAAGACGGGGACTTTCCTAGAACGGTATTCAATACAGCCACAACCCCTCCGGTGACCTGGGATGACTTTGATGGAGGGTTGAGTTCCAATAGGAACAGAGCGCTGAAATTGAAAAGCCCATTTATTGTAAGTTCGAGTATGCCGAACCCGCGGCTTCGGGCGCAAGAAGGGTACTTTATATCTAGCAGGCTCCCCGAGGACAGCTCTGGACCGCTTGGTGACCTTTCTTTGTCCTGGGAAGTGGGTGATGAAGAAGATTTGCGGCTCCTGTTGACCGAAGATAAAGAGCGCGGGTTCCCGAAAAAACTTCCATTCATTGCAGTGCGAATTCCGAGTAAAACTAAAGATCAGATTCGAAACTACCTTAAACTTACATATAGCAGGACCGCTAGGCGCCTATTCCCTGATTACTCCGGGTTCGCATCTTATGGAAAGTGGAGAGATGATCTGAAAAAGTAGGGTGCGATGGATGCTTCTGGGGAGGCCAAATATTATGCCTACTTATATTTTGATAGATTGACCGTTCTCTATGCGGAACGTGAGGTAGGGCTGGGCGATCGTGGGATCGTCCGTGTCGAAGGGGTAACAGAGGGCTCGGCGGCGGCCTCCTGCGAAATGGAACGACCCGGTGACTCCTTGGAACCTGACCGACTGCAGATCGGCGACCAGGTCCTCCGGGACGGTCGAGAAACCGACCTCATGCCAAGCATGTTCGAGCAGCTTGACCATGTCGAAGTGGACCGCGGCTCCGCCGACTCCTGGGTCTTCGCTGTAGCGCGCCTCGAACGCTCGTCGGAAGCGGATGCCCAGATGGTTCTCCGTGTTCCCGACGAGCGTCGTCCAGAGGAGGCCCTCCGAGAGCCGGGGGTGACGCTTGGCGAAGCCGGGGATTCCCGGCACCCAGACGCAGTACGTCGGGCATTCGACGCCTGATCCACGGAGGAGATCGAGAAGGGTGACGAGCGCTGTCTCGGTGTAGACACCGAGATGGAGGACATGAGGTTTCAGTTGCTGGAGCGCCAGGGCCACTGCGGCCCAGTCCTCGTCCTGTTCGTACTCCAGGATGTGGACCTCGGGGACGTCGCGACCCTGCGCACGGGCTGATTCGGCGAGGCGATCGGTGGTCAGCCTCACCTCAGCGCTCTCCTCTTTTCTCACGACGAGCGCGACGCGGCGGGGAACGGGCTTTCCTTGCGTCCTGGCCTCAAGGGTGAGGTCTTCGACGAACCGTGCGAATGCACGGACGTAGACGGTCTCGTCGGAACACATTTGGAAGACGTGATCGTAGCCCCGGGTCGGACCGACGAACTCGCCCAGTCGCCGATCGACCATCGAGTGCAGGACGGGGATGCCCAAGTCTTCCGTCCCGCGGAGCAGCGGGAGCGCGACAGTCGGGGCGAAGTTGCCGAGCACTATTGCCGAGCATCCTTGCTGTACGAGTTCCTCCAATGCCGCGGCCGCATCCGTGTCCGCGACCCGGGCACGAAGGATGTCGACTCCGGTGACACCGACGGGTACAGGGATGACCTCGGAACCCCGTGCCAGTTCTTCACCCCGGATCATCGCGCGAGCATCGGTACTGCGCTCACTGCCTGCGGGGACGATCGAGCCGATGCGGAGAACCGGAGCGGACACCTCGTTCGCGGTGAAGCCGAGACCAGTTCTTCCGCCTGGTACTTTCCGCCCGGGCGCGGCGGTGCCGACGTCCCAGCTGGTGGCCGACGGCGTCGGACCGCGGTCACTGTGAAGTGCGGTGATCGTGTCACCGGGCTCGGGCTCGTCGAGCGTGCTTGGGAAATGATGATTCCCGCCCGAGACACCGGCGAGTACTGCGAGGGTGGGGACCTTGTCCCCGAGCGTCGGGATCCACGGGACCGGGGCACACCAACCGTCCGAAAGGGCGACGAGCGAGGCGAGTTGAGCGCGAGTCCGCAGGTCGGTGCGCGCGAAGATGTTCGAGACGTGGCGGTCGACGGTCCGCGCGGAGCACCCCAGGTGTTCAGCGATCTCCGGATTCGAGAGTCCACACGCGACGAGGGACGCGACCTTGTGCTCCTGGACGGACAGATCATGGAATGGGGCGTCGGCTTCGACGTCCACGGTGCATGCCGGGCGGAGACCACGCCCCCGTGTGAGTCGGATGTGGTCGCGGCGTCGTCCAGTCACGACATAGAAGGAAGTTCGTTCCTGGCCGGCCGCGAGGAACGAACGGACGATCGCCTCGGGAACTCTCGACGTGCCGACTCCGGATGGATCGACTCGCTGGGCCGCACCACTGCATCTCAACGACCCGTCCGACTGCAATACGAGTGTCGAACGTCGAGGACGGTCCGGACTCTGACTCATCCCATCGGTCCTCGTGGCTCACTCACCCATGCCTGGTCGTCGGTGCGGCCTATGTGCAGGCCCCGGTCGACGGCCAGTGATTCCCCATTCACCATGGCAGAACGTTCGGAGAGCAGCCAGAGGTAGGAGTCGACGAGGTCGGCAGGGACGACGAGACCACCGATCCTCTCGGACATGGCGGCTTCGTAGTCGTCCGGGATCGGATTGATCGTGGAGCCTGCGGACACGTAGCCCGGTTGCACACAGTTGATCCGCAAGCCGGTCCCCAGATGTTCGAGGGCGATCGTCTCGACAAGTCGTTCGAGGGCCACCTTTGAGGCCGAGTACGCTCCCGAGCCGATACGGGAGCGCCGGGCGGCGAGCGAGGACGTGAGGACGACCGCCCGGGTCCGGGACTGGTCCGCGACCTGCGCGAACGTCGACGTGAGGAGTGCCGGGAGGACTGTGTTCGCCCGGAGGACCTGGCTCAAGGTCTCGGCCGTCTCGTCAGACGTGTACCGCGCGGGGTACAGACCGGTCGCGACGACCATGCCCAATGCACCCGACGTGTTCGTACCGGCGTCGGCACATTCGCCCAGGACTTCGGCGAGAACCTCGCAGATGGCAGTCGGGTCCTCCACGTCGACCTGCCGGTGATCCGCCCCTGGTTCGCGAGGTGTCGGTCCCATGTCGAGACCGATCACCCGGGCACCGGCGGCGGAGAGTGCCTGGGCGACCGCGTGGCCGATGGCCCCGTTCGACCCGACGACGATCTGGGTGGAACCGGCGAGATCCTCCGGCGGGTTCGTCACAGCCACAGCGGAAACCCTCCGTCGACATTCACGGTCGTGCCGGTGACGTACGAGGATTCCGGCCCCGCGAGGAACCACACGACGTCCGCGAGTTCCCGAGTGTCCCCGTCACGGCGCATGGCGATGGGGCGCATGCGCGCGGCGTACGCCTCCTCGCTCAGGGACTCCGTGAGGTGGGTGCGAAAGAGTCCGGGAGCGACGGCATTCACTCGGATGCCGTCCGCGGCCCATTCGCTGGCCGCGGTCTTCGTGAGTGCGAGAATTCCCGCTTTCGACGCCTGATAGGCCGGACTGGACGGGGTGTTGCCCTCGACCGGTGGAGGAAGCTGTCCGTAGATGGAGCCGAAGTTCACGATCGCTGCGTCGCCCTCGTACGCGGCCCGGTCCGCCAGAAGGTGATGGCAGGTCTTCATCCCGAGCCAGGTTCCCGTGAGGTTGACCCCGAGGACACGGTCCCAGTCCGCCAGGGACGTCCCGAGGAGGTCGGTCCGGCCGCCGATCCCGGCACAGTTCACGAGGGTCGCGAGACCGGATCCCACCTTCTCGACTGTGTGGACGACCGCCTCCCATCCCTCGGCGGTGCTCACGTCCGCCTCGACGGTGGTGTCCGGACGCCCCGTGTCATCGTCCGGGGCTTCTGCGACGTCGACCCCGATGACGTGATCGCCGCCTTCACGGAACCTCGCGACGAGCGCGTGACCGATTCCACCTGCGCTGCCCGTCACGACGGTGACCCGGGGCCGCGGGCCGGCCGCGTTCATGCCGAGGCCTGCGGCCGGTACGCCTGGTCGGCACCCGGGACGGGATCCGCGAGGAAGTCCCGGGCGATCTGCTCACAGGTGACGAACTGTGCGCCCTCGTCGACCAGACGGTCGAGGTAGTCCTCGAAGTGGAGCATCCGCTGACCGCGACCGGTCACCTGCGGATGCATGGTCACCATGTGGAAGCCGTCGGGATCGATCCTCCGCATGTACGTCCAGTCGTCGTGGAAGGACTCGAAGAGCTCCTTCGCGGTCTTCGGACCGGGCATCACGCCGGCGGGAGTTTTGAGGTACTCGACCTGCGGGTAGTCGTCGAGGGTCCACGTCACGGGGAGCTCGACCACCTCGGCCACCTGTCCGAACTCCGTCGGACGATCCGCATGGATCCGGTCTCCCTGGCGGGCGAAGTATGGCCGGTAGTCCTGCCCCATGAGGCTGGAGTCGTAGATCAGCCCGCGCTCACGGACGATGTCGATCGTCGACTCCGTGAAGTCCCAGGACGGTGTGCGGAGTCCTACGGGCGTGACTCCGAGGACGCGGTCGAACACCTCGATCGCCCTGTCGACGCTGGCGGCCTCCTCTGCCGGACTCTGGTCGGAGACGAGTTCGTGGGCGTAGCCGTGGAGTGCGAGTTCATGGCCCGCGTCGCGGATCATCCGGGCGTGGTCAGGGTAGGTCTCGACGGAGTGACCGGGGACGAAGAACGTTCCGGTCACCTTGCGGTCGGCCAGAGCGCGGAGGATCCGCGGGATGACGTAGGCACCGAACTCTCCGCGGGAGACGGGACCCGGAGTGGTCATCCGCCTCACGATCCAGAGGGAGATGGCGTCGAAGTCGAAGGTGATGCAGGCGCGGGACACGGGACGTCCTTTCGGGGAACGGGCAGATGGAGGGGAGTGTGGTGTGGTGGGTCACCGCAGGTCGTCGCGGAAGGTCTCCTTCATCGTGAAGAGCACCACGGCCAGCGTGACGACACCGGCGACCGTCGGCAAGAGAGCCGTGAGGACTGGGACCCCGGTGCTCGCGACGATGGCCGTCCCGATGAACGGCGCGGTGCCACCGAATGCCATGACGGCGAAGTTGTAGCCGATGCCGAGCGCGGAGTAGCGGACATTCGTGGGGAACACCTCGGAGAGCGCCGCGATACCGGCCCCGGAGAACGACGCGAGGATGAGCGCGATGATGACCTGACCGAGGACGATGAGCACCCCGTTGTTGGTCGTGAACAGGAACAGGACCGGGAAGCTGAGGACGACGAATCCGCCGGCGCCGATGAGGAGGAGGGGTTTCCGCCCGATCCGGTCGGAGAGGATCCCCATGGGCGCGATGATCGCGGTGAAGAAGACGAGGACACAGAGGTTCGAGGTACGGGCGAACTGCGGGTCGGTCCCGACGACCTCGGTGAGGAAGGTCGGCACGTAGGTGAGGAAGAAGAAGTAGGCCACGGTCCACACGACGGTGAAGCCGAATCCCTTGAGCATCGCCGGGGTCTGCTCCTTGAACGCGACGAGGATGGGATTGCGAACGGTGTGGCCCTTCGCCTCCTCCTCGCGGTAGGCGGGGGTGTCCTCCATCCCCCACCGCAGCACGATCGCGGCAAGACCTGTGAGGGCGCCGATGAGGAACGGGATGCGCCAACCGAAGGCGGCCATCTGTTGTTCGTCGAAGATCGCGGAGACCGCGGCGACCACGCCTGCGGCGAGCACGAAACCGCCTGCGGTCGACACTTGGTTCCACGAACCGAAGAACCCTCGCTTGTTCTTCGGGGCGTACTCGACGAGAAGTGATGCCGAACCGGCCCATTCGCCGGCCATCGCCGCACCCTGGCACAGCCGGAGGAAGACGAGGACCACTGCGGCGGCCACGCCGATCGTCTCGTGCGTGGGCAGGAGACCGATGAGCGTGGTGACGACCGCCATGCCGACCACCGACAGGAGGAGGGCGGCCTTCCGTCCGTACCGGTCGCCGATGTGACCGAAGATCATGGTGCCGATGGGGCGTGCGATGAACCCGACGGCGAAGGTCGCGAAGCTCGCGAGCAACTGGGTCGCCTCGCTGTCGGCCGGATAGAAGTTCATCCCGATGTAGACCGCCAGATAGCCGTACGCCAGGTTGTCGTAGGCCTCCATGAGGTTGCCGAAGGAGCTCGCGAAGACGGCCTTCACGGCGCCCTTGGGCATGCGGTTCTCCTCGACCGCCTTCTGGGCGGCGAGGATCGTCTGGTCTTCGGCACTGCCGACGGCTGTCGCGTCGGTGTCGGTGCGGTGCTCTGCAGTGCTCCGAGAAGCCGCGGTGGGGACCGCGCCTCCTGAACCGGGGGATGCGTCTGTCATGGGGAACTCTCCAGGATCATTTCCACCCACGGCAGGACCGGGTCAGCCCTGAAATCGGTGGGACCGGGGATGGTGCCGACCATACTGGTGATGCGGGACACACCCACGAATGAGTGGATCCACCCAATGATTCGTCAGGAATGATCACGAAACGGTCACGAGGGCTTCGAGGGGCGGGTGCGAAAGGCGCGACCGCCGGAGACTCGGAGTCGTATCCGAGAAGTTCGCGGCACGCGGCCCACGTCCGCGCCGGGTAGCGCATAGATTGGGGGCATGAGCTCCGCCAGCGCGTCCCCGCAGGTCCCCGCTTCCCCCGGCAGTGGGCGATTGCTGCCCACCACCCAGGCCGATCGAGTTCGGGAGGCGCTGACCGGGTACCTCAAGACGACGTTCTCGCTAGCCGAGAAGAACGTGCAGTCCGCACTCGATGCGTTCCTGTCGGACCCTGACAATGGGATCTTCCGGGGGCCGTACGTGCGGACCCGGACCCCGTTCAAGCCCTCACCGGGTGGGCAGGACGTCCTCGACATCAGCACCGGTGAGTTCGACCCGTACGGCCATCAGGCGGCGGCTTTCGCCCGTCTCTCATCGAAGGGTCTGGAACCGGCGGAGCGGCCGGCACCGACGCTCGTGACGACCGGCACCGGCTCCGGCAAGACGGAATCGTTCCTGTTCCCGATCCTCGATCACGTCGTGCGGCATCGGCGCGCGGGCGGGCGCGGCATCAGCGCGCTGATCCTCTACCCGATGAACGCGCTCGCGATGGACCAGGCCCAGCGCCTGGCCGAGATGATCTCCGAGAGCGCCGAGTACGGTCACGTCCGCGCCGCCATGTACGTGGGCGACCAGGGCGACAAACGCCGGACGAAGGTCGACCCGGAGGGCCTCATCAACGACAGGGAGACCATCCGGCAGGACCCGCCGGACATCCTGCTCACCAACTACAAGATGCTCGACCAACTCTTGCTGCGCACCGCGGACCAGAAGTTGTGGGAAGAGAGCGCGCTGTCGCTCCAGTACCTGGTCCTCGATGAGTTCCACACCTATGACGGCGCGCAGGGCACCGACGTCGCCATGCTCCTCCGGCGCCTGGGACTCAAGCTCAAGAGCTATTGGTCCACCGCGGCCGATCCACGGATCACCACCGAGCACCGAGACCGGCCACTCGGTCGGATCACACCGGTCGCCACCTCCGCGACTCTCGGCGACAAGAACGACCCGGGCCAGATCCTCCACTTCGCACAGACGGTCTTCGGCGAGGAGTTCTCCCCGGACGCCGTCGTCACCGAGAGCCGCTACACCGTCGACGAGTGGGCGGCGCTGTACCGTGACTCCTCGATGACGGAGGATTCCGTCGTCCGGTTTGCTGATTTGGACGTGCCCGACCTCGCCTCCCGGATCGATCGGACGGACGTGGCCGGGGAGAAGGCCGCGATCGCCGCGGCGGCGCTGTTCACCGGTGACGGCGATGTCCGGTCCGACAACGCCCCGTCACGCCTGCTCGGCCTCTTCGCCTCGCACCCCGACATCCGGCGCCTGGCCGCGCTCACCGAGACGGCCACCCGCCTCGACGATCTCGCACGCGACCTGTTCCCCTCCGCCGAGCGCGGACCCCGGGAACTCGAACACACGCGGACGGTCCTCACCGCGATCATCGCGGCACTGTCCCTCGTCCGGGCAGAGACCGGACGTAAAGCCCTCACCGTCGACGTCCACTTGTGGGTCCGTGAACTCAGCCGGATCGACCGGGTGGCCGGTGGGGACACGGAGTTCCGGTGGTTCGACGACGGCCAGGCGGTCAGCCACCTGGGAGGGACCTGGGACGAGAACTCCTCCCGGGAAGCGTTCCCGGCACTGTACTGCCGCAACTGCAACCGCTCCGGGTGGGGCGTGCTCCTGGGGCCCGTGAACAACGGCCTGGCGCCCGAGACCCAGGACTCCGACATCCGCGGGGAACACGCGAACGGGAACGGACGGTTCCGGGCGCTCCTCTACGCCGAGAACGAGGCGGAAGCCTACTTCCGCAACGGTCCCGAGTCCGGTGACAACCACCCACGCCTCCGGGTGTTCGACACGGAGAACCGGCAACTCACGAGCCCGGATCCGGCCTATGTTGACTACCAACGGTTCGACCGGCAGCCCCCGAGCGACGACATCCGCGAGTCCTTCGCCGCGGGCAACCTGCTGCCGGTGCTCGTCCAGGACGAGGACGAGAAGGCCCGCCAGGACGTCTGCCCCTTCTGCGAGGAGAAGGACTCCATCCGGTTCCTGGGCTCCGCGGTCGCCACCATGTTGTCCGTGACCTTGTCGAGCATGTTCGGCAGCGCCGACCTGCGCGAGGACGAGAAGAAGTCGCTCGTCTTCACCGACTCCGTGCAGGACTCCGCACACCGCGCCGGGTTCATCGAATCCCGCTCACACGCTCTCACCCTGCGCAACGTGATCGCCGGTGCCGTCCCCGCGGGCGGGACCACGCTCGACCGCATGGGGAACCTCATCGTCGAGGCCGCCGGGGACCAACTCTCTGCCCGCCACCGGATGCTGCCCGCGGTGTTCGCACAAGGCTCGTCCTTCCCTGCCGTCACCCAGTGGTGGCAGCAACCCCGGAAACCGAACCCCGCCGGTCACGAGCTCGTGGAGCGTAGGCTCCGGTTCGACGCGACCCTGGAGTTCGGTACCTCCTCACAACTGGGCCGCACTCTGGAACGCACCGGCACCATCACTGCCGAGGTGGATCTCCCCGAGGACCACGAGCTCGACAACCTCACCCGCGCCGTCTTCGCCGAGACCGAGTTCGGACACTTCTCGGAAACCCCCGAAGGCGCAGACCACGCACCCGAGGCGCCCGCCCGCCGGACCTGGGTCCGCGGCGTCGTCGAACACCTCCGGGCACAGGGCGGGATCCACCACGAGTGGCTGCTCCCATACATCCGCGAGGGTGGCACCCGCTATCGGATCTGGGGCGGACGGGCCAAACACCAAGGGATGCCGGCCTTCCCCCGCGGACGTTCCGCTCCGCGCTTCGCCATGACGGGTAAGAGCCAGAAGGGACGGCCCGGTGGCGGACCGGAGATCCTCCTCGACTTCTTCGAGGACCCCCGCACCTGGTACGCCCGGTACACCGCACGTACCCTCCAGGTGACGCCCAGTCATGGCGGTGGCCTGGTGAAACGCCTATTCACCGAACTGGCCACCCGCAGCATCCTGCAGGGCGAGTCCGCCAAGGACGGTACGGCGAAGGTGTTCGGGCTGCCCGCCTCCCGGATCCGGCTTTTCCGCGGGGACGACGTCGAGGGCGGGGAGGCCTGGGTCCTGCGGTGCACCGTGTGCAGCACCGAATGGCCGGCGGGACCCCGGACTGTGGAGCACCTGGACGGTTCCCTGTGCATGATGGTGAGCTGCTCCGGGCGGATGGTGACGGAGACGGCGCCGCGGTCCTTCTACCGGGATCTCTACACGAGCCCGGGCATGCGGCGGATCGTCGCGCGGGAACACTCCTCGATCCTTGAGGCGACCGTCCGCAAGGAGTACGAGGACGGGTTCAAGCGCAAGGACCAGTCACCGGCGGATCCCAACGTGCTCGTCGCGACCCCGACCCTCGAGATGGGCATCGACATCGGTGACCTCTCGACCGTCGTGCTCGCCTCCCTGCCGCGAACCGTCGCGAGTTACGTCCAGCGCGTCGGCCGTGCGGGCCGCAAGACGGGCAATGCCCTCGACCTCACGTTCGTCCAGGGGCGCGGTGAGACCTTGCCGAAGATCGGCGACCCGACCTCGGTGATCAACGGGTCCGTGCAACCCCCGGCCACGTACCTGGACGCCGCCGAGATCATCAAGCGTCAGTACGTCGGTTTCCTTGTCGACACCCTGGCCCGGGAGGGCGGCGACCAGCCCTCGACCCCGGCCGAGGCGCTCGGGAGCACAGCGGAAGGCAGTTTTCTGGGCCGCCTCATCGCCCTCAACGCCGAGCGGGGTGAGGAGCTCGTCGAGGCGTTCCTCCGTCCCTTCGCGGGACTGGTCGGACTCGCCGCCGCGGAACTGCGGACCTGGGCGGTCGAGACTTCCGGGCTGTCCGAGCAGGTCTACGCGGCCTGCACTGCGTACACCCGTGAGATCGAGGAACTGAAGTACCGCCGGCAGACGATCTCCGACTCGCTCCCGGCCCTGCGGACCGCGGCGGAGAACACGGCGACGGCGACCGAGGACGACGAGAAGGCCTACCGGTCGGCACAGTCGGCACTGTGGGCCGTCGAGAAAGCGCTGGCGGCCGCGCGGAACGGTGGACACGACGGGAGCGGGTACTGGATCTCCGCGCTTGAATCGGCCGGTCTGCTGCCCAACTACACGCTGCTCGACGAGTCCGTCGAACTCGACGTGGCCCTGCACTGGAAGGAGGTCGGGGACCTGGGCGGCGAGGAGTTCCGCAAGGAACGCGTCTCGATCGAGCGCGGTGCCCGCCAGGCCCTGCGCGACTTCGCCCCGGGTTCGACCTTCTACGGCCGGGGGTTGGAGGTGCGGATCGACGCGGTCGACATCGGACATCAGGGCGAAGACCTGTACACCCTCGCATTCTGTGCACAGTGCGGGTACACCCATGACAGCCGGCCGGGCCGTGGTGCGAGCGATGTGCAGGACGGTACGGGGAGTGCTGCGGGGGAGGGCGCCTCGGGCGCGGTGGTCCCCGCGGTGTGCCCGCGATGCGGGGACGCCGGGATCGCTGACGTGGGCCAGCACGTCCCGGCGATCGAACTCACGAAGGTGAGCGCCCTGGTCAACCGGGACGAGAATCGGATCAGCGACCGGGACGACGAACGGAAGCGGCGGATGTTCACCGTGGTGAGCACGGCGGACATCGCTCCGCGGGGGATCGCCGACCGCTGGTACGTGAAGGACTACGGACTCGGGGTGAGCTACCTGAGCTCCGTCCGGATCGTCACGACCAACCTGGGGGCCAAGGGCGAGAGCGCGGAGATCATGGTGGCCGGTGCCGAGGTGGGCAACACCCGGTTCCGGATCTGCGAGGCCTGCGGACAGTTGGACTCCGCGGCGAACGTCAACACCGAACGCGACCACCGGCCGTGGTGCCCGCACCGGAAGAGCCCGGACGAACACTCCGTCGGGGTGGTCCTCACACACGAGCTCGACACCCAGGGGGCGCTGCTGCGTCTGCCCGCGGGGCTGCTCGAAGGGGAGACGATGGCCCTGCCGAGCCTGGAGGCCGCGATCCGCTTGGGGTTGCGGGAGCACCTGGGCGGGGACCCCGATCACATCGCCGTCATGCAGACGACCGAGCCGCAGTCCGGTGGGGGCGTCGCGGATGCGTTGCTGTTGCACGACACCGTTCCGGGTGGGACCGGGTACCTGGCCGATCTGGCGACCCCGGGGACCCTGTGGGGCGTGCTGCAGAAGGCCCACGAGATCGTGCGGGCCTGCGAGTGTCAGCACGACGACGCCGTGGCCGGGCGCATGGCGTGCCAGAAATGCATCCTGCCGTACATCAACCGGGACAACACCGGGCTGCTGTCGCGGGCCGTCGCCGAGCAGATGCTCGAGGAACTGCTGCGGGGTGGACGGAGTTCCGGTGGTGAGGACCCGGTCGCGGAGCTTCCGGTCTGGAGCGTCCAGCAGGAGCAGCCGGAGGACATCGATCCCGAGTCGTACCTGGAGCGGACCTTCCGCCGGGTGCTCAAGGACCGGTTGACGTCCGAGGGGTTCCACATCCACGAGGAGCCGAGTCAGGACGGGACGATCGTCCGGTTCGCCCGCGACGGGTCGAATGTCAGATGGGCGCTCGAACCGCAGCCCAAGTCCCTGCGGGACTCCGCGGGGACCGTGCCGGACTTCTTCCTCCGACAGGCGCCCTCGACGCTGCCGTGGGTGGCGCTCGCCATCTACACCGACGGCAAGAAGTTCCATGCCTCGTCGCAGTACAACAACGTGGCCGCGGACGCCGGGAAACGGACGCGGTCCCGGGCACAGCGGTACCCGGCGATCGCGTTGACGCTCGACGACGTGCAGGGCGCTGTGCGTGACGGCGGTGCTAGTGGTTCCGTTGGTGGTGCGGCTGCCGGCGGTGCCGATGGTGGCTTTGCTGGTAGTTCTGCCGGCGGCGGGGGAGCGCTGCCGTGGTGGTACGACGGTCAGGTCGCGCAGAAACTGCAGGGCGACGGGAAGTGGCCGGCGGAGACCCAGGAGTTCATCAAGAACCCGATGGAGATGCTGCTGGCGCTCATCTCCCGGGCGACCAGCGACGAGAAGGCTCTCCGGACGGCACTGAGGAAGACCGTGGACACTCTGCCGGAGTTCCTGGTGCGGTCGGGGAAGGATCTGGGGATCAAGCCGAAGAGGGCGTGGGTCGAGGGGTCCGCCGATCATCACCTCGTGGGGTCGGGCGGTGTTCCGGGAATCCTGTTGGGGACACGGAAGGCCCTGCCCGAGGGCACGAAGATGAACGGTGTCTATCTGCCACGGGCACCGCTGGGCATCCTGGTCCACAAGAGGGTGGTCCAGGGCGGGACGGTCGACGAGATCGGCCTGGTGCTCGACGACCGGGTCGAGACCATGACCTCCGACCCGGAGGCCTTCGACCGGGCCTGGCGCGAGTGGTTGCACCTGTCGAACCTGCTGCACCTGCGGCACTTCCTCGTCGCGGGGACGCAGAACGCCGTCGGATCGGTGCTCGGTGCCGGCTCGGTCGATGCGGGTGCGGGAGATGTCTCACCGGTCTCCGTGGCCGACATAGATGCCCCGGTTCCGGATGGTGTGCCGGTGGAGGGCGCCTCGGGAGCGGTGGAGGACACGGTTTCCGCGCGGTGGCGCGACGCGGTGTCGACACTGCGGGAGAAGGACGAGATCGTCCCGGCGGAGGCATCGTTCCTGGAGGCGTTCTTCGGGTCAGGGATCGAGGAACTCCCGGCCTTCGTCGAGGAGACCGATGACGGCACCGCCGTGCCGATCATGTCGTGGAGTGAGCGAAAGGTCGCGGTGCTGTACGAGGATGAGGAGACGGCCGAGGACGTCGCGGTGGAGGCCGAGAGTCTGCGGTCGTCAGGATGGACGGTGATCGTCGGTGCGGCGGATTCGGCCGGTGCTGACGTGACGGACCGGGTGAAGGCGGCGCTCGCCGGCGTCGGCACGAGTGCGACGGGTAGTGCCGACGCAGACATAGAAGGAGAGTGACGATGGCCAAGTCGACTGTCATCCTGCACAAGGCCGTCGAGGACCTGGACGGGTCCGTCCACGGCAAGGCGTACAAGTTCCTGACCAAGCTGGGCAAGGACGACGCGAGCAAGGGTCTGCACATCGAACCGATCCACCACTCGGTAGACCCGAAGTTCCGGACCGGTCGGGTGGACGACTTCTGGCGGGCGGTGTTGTTCAAGCTCGCCGGATCGAGCCAGAGCGCCTATGTGTTCTACGGGATCTACCCGCACGACGACGCGATCAAGCTCGCGCGGAAGCTCCGGCTGGACGTGAACCCCATCAACGGGATCACCGAGATCAAGCAGGTGCCCGTCGTCAAGGACGAGACGGATGCCGCGGAGCTGTTGGCGGACGACGGTGCCGGCGAGGCGCCGCCTGCCGCGGAGGAGGCCGGCGGTGAGGGCGTTGAGAGTACGCCTTCCGGGGCCCCGGCGGAGGTGGCGCCCGTGGTGGCGCCGGTCGGGGAGAAACTGGTCCATCAGCTCATCGACCAGTACTCCGACGAGGACCTGCACGACCGGATGGGGATCGACCGCGAGTACATCGCAGCAGCCCGTGCGGCGAACACGGTCGAGGATCTGCTCGACGCACTCGGGGGTGCGCCCGACTGGCAGGCGGATGCCCTGCTCGACCTGGCGACCGGGACGGAGCTGACCGAGGTCCGGGTGAAGCTCGGGTTCGACGCCGACCCGGACGCTGCGTCCGAGGTCGGTGCCGAGGATTCGTCCGGTACCACCGACGGAGTACCCGGCACGGGTGCGGATGCCGGCGACGCGGAGGCGGACGGTGCGGTGCGTGCGGAGGGCGAGGGCGCCTCGGCGGAGGAGACCGAGGCGGACCGGATCCTCGCGGGAATGCAGACCGATGCGGCGCGGCTCAGTTTCGCCGTGATCGACGGCGAGGAGGAGCTGGCGAAGGTCCTGGAGGACGGCGACTTCCAGGCGTGGCGGGTGTTCCTGCACCCCGAGCAGCGGCGGTTCGCGGCCCGTGACTACAAGGGGCCGTTCCGGCTCTCCGGTGGTGCGGGAACCGGGAAGACCGTGGTGCTCGTGCACCGTGCGGTGCGGCTGGCACGGGCGAACCCGGAGGCCCGTGTGGTGCTGTCGACGTACACGCGGAACCTCGCGGCGGAGTTGGATGCGCAGGTGAAGGCGCTGGACCCGGAGGTGCGGCGGGCGTCCTCGCTCGACGAGCCGGGGGTGTACGTGCAGGGTCTGGACTCCCTCGTGTACGAGGTACTGCGGAATGCCGAGGCCGGGGAGTTGTCGACCGCGGTCGGGCGGGTGCTCGGGGCGGAGCGGACGACAGTACTGCAGTCCGTGAAGTCGACGAACGACGACGAACGGATGTGGAAGGACGCCGTGGCCGTGGCGGGTGACGACCTGCCGGAGCGGTGCCAGGAGGTGGCGTTCCTGCGGGACGAGTACGAGCAGATCGTGCTCGGCAACGGGATCACGCAGAAGGCGCGATACCTGCGCGTCCCGCGGCCCGGTCGTGGCGTGCGGCTGAGCCGTGGTCAGCGTGGCGCGGTGTGGGACGTCGTGACGCAGTACCGGACGCTCGCGGCGCAGCGCGGTGTGGCGACCTTCGAGGAGAAGCGGCACATCGCGGCACAGGTGTTGGCGAAGCGGGCCGAGGTTGCCGGGGTCGATGTCGTGGGCCGTTCCGAGGCCGAGCGGTCGTCGGCGTACGTGGCCGACCACGTGCTGGTCGACGAGGGGCAGGACCTGGTCGCTGGGCACTGGAAGTTCCTGCGTTCCCTGGTGCGGAAGGGGACGCCGAACGACCTGTTCATCGCCGAGGACTCGCACCAGCGGATCTACGGGCAGAAGGTGAAGCTGGGGGCCTTCGGGATCAGCATCATCGGGCGATCGCGGCGGTTGACGCTCAACTATCGGACGACGGAGTTGAACCTGGCCTTCGGCATGAAGGTGCTGGCCGGGCATGCGGTGGCCGAAACGTCAGCGGCCGGATCCGAGGGCGCCGACGGTAGTGCGGCCGGTAGCGCGGCCGGTCAGGGGGTCACGGACCTGGAGGACAACGTCGAGAGCGTCGTCGGGTACCGGTCGCTGCGTCGTGGCACCCGTCCGGTGGTGCGCGGCTTCGAGTCGGCGCAAGCGGAGGCCGAGTTCGTGGCAGGCGTGATCCGCGGGTGGCTGGACAGGGAGACGGACCCGGTGAAGCCGGAGCAGATCGCCGTGCTCGTGCGTGACTGGAAGGCACAGAACGACGTGATCCGGCGGCTGAGTGAGCTCGACGTCGACATCCAGCCGATCGACGGCAAGGCGAGTTCGCGGGGGCAGAGTCCGCTCGTCATGACGATGCACCGGGCCAAGGGCACCGAGTTCCGGAACGTCGTGCTGTGGGGAGTGAACGACGGGTCGATGCCCGTCAGGCTCGCCAAGGAGCGGTACGACGAGGAAGTCGCCGCGGACATCGACCAGCGTGAGCGTTCGCTGCTCTACGTGGCGGCGACCCGTGCCCGTGACGAACTCGTGGTCACGTGGTCGGGCAAGAAGAGCGAGTTGGTTCCTGGTGCTTAATCGAGAAAAGAGAATCGAAACTTTCGACTATCTCCCCGAGGGGGAAACCATAAGATGGGAGAACTATGGGATCGGAGGCGAAGAGATAAGCAGAGTCCGATCGTTCGCCAATATGGCTCTTGGTGTCATTTTTCGTTCAACTATTCCGCCCTTTTATTTGCTATCTTCTGTCTTGGATTTGGCTTCATCCAAGATGGCTCGTCTGAAAGATATCGATAAAATCGTGAGAGAGGCGGACGTGGGTAAGTTCAAGAAGTTTACGGAACGGTACGGGAAAGAGGCTCTGCCTTTGCTGGCCGGAGCAATAGTAAGCTTTACAGTAGGAAGATTCCTCGAATCGGAAAACCGGGCTACGCTGACTTTATGGCTGATTTTAAGTGCCTTTATAGTTTTAGGATTCGTGTGGATGAGGGGGGTGGTTGAGAAAGACCTTGACCTTATGAATAGAAATCCATTCTCCAATTATCGGCCGGCTGATGAAAATCTGCGGGACCTAATCTCCCAGTGGGAAGGGGTGCGGGCGCCGTTTCACTACAGGTACTTCCTGCCTTCTGAGGGCACGGAGGAGGGCAGGCGCGAGGGGATGGCGTTGTCTGTTATTTTAAGCCGAATGCCGGGGGTGACTGCCGCGATGTGTGGGAACGCTCTTCTCGTCGGGTCGCTTTTTTATCCTCTGCTTATTAACGTAGGTAGATCTCCGACGGAATCTATTGTTTTGACAGTAATTCTGTCCTTGCTGGGCAGCGGCACGGTTCTTTATGCACTGATTCTGGAGGTAAGAAGCGGGTGGAGGAATGCCAGCTTGACGTATATTTACCATGTAAGGAGGGAGTCTCAACTCAGGAGGACAATGAGAGTTCACGGAGCCATCCTCGGTAGGTGCTCAGGTGAGTGGCTGGATGGTTTTCCATTGGCGTCCTCTCCGAAATCTTAATGCCTCCTTCCAATTCGAAGACGAGCCTTTCGTTTTGGCGGGGTGTGATGTTCGCTTTTCTGATGTTCGAATAATTTGCGAATCAGCTGGACTGAGATCCTCACAGTTCTTTGGCATCTGGATAATTACACGCATCAATTCGCTGATCTTGAATACGCGCGAGTCCATTCATTGCGGCGGTCGTCGAGGAGCTGTCCTGTGTCGTCTTCGACGTGGTGGCGGATGAGTACGCCGATCGCGCCGGCGTACCTGCGTATGGTCGAGAGCTTGGGATCGTTCTCCATGCTCTCGAACGTGGAGATCGTCGACTGAGTGACGGTCACTCTTCGTTGTGTGTCGGGCGAGTCAGCTTCCCCTGCAACTTCTTCATCGCCTTCCCTTCGATCTGGCGGATGCGTTCGCGGGTCACGCCGAACTCCTGGCCGATCGCGTCGAGGGTCATGGGCTCGGCACAGGTGAGGCCGAAGCGCATCTCCAGCACCCGGCGGGAACGCTCGTCCAGGGACGCGTGCAAGAGATGGCGGACCGTCGCGCGGAACTCGGAGTCGAGAACACCCTCCTCCGGGTGCGGGACCACGTGGGTGTGCGCGGCGTCGGGGTGAACGTGCTGGTCGATCCAGGAGTCCTCGTTCCCGCCCCGCCGGGTCTCGAATGCGCGGTCCCAGTCGAGCGACCGGTCGAGCGAGAACGGCTGGAGCCGTTCCAGCACCCGTGCCTTCTCCGCGAACTCCGGGAACGCCGCCGGATCCTTGCGGTACTTGCCGTACTTCTCGACGACGTGGACAGGGATCCGGATCGTCCGGCTCGAGTCCGCCAACGCGCGCGTGATCGCTTGCGTGATCCACCACGTCGCATAGGTCGAGAACTTGGTGCCCTGCGTGTAGTCGAACTTCTGCACCGCCCGGGCGAGTCCCAGATTGCCCTCCTGGATGAGGTCCATCAACGACAGCCCCTGGTGCTGGTACTTCTTCGCGATGCTCACCACCAGACGCAGGTTCGCCCGGACGAACCGGTCCTCGGCATCGAGCCCCGCGCGGACCATCCGCTCCAGGTCCCGCTTGTCCCGGCGCCGGGCGAAGGTGAGCACCGAGAGCTTGTGATCGGCGAACAGACCGGCCTCGATGTCCTTGGCGAGCTCGACCTCCTCCTCGGCGGTGAGCAGATCCGTCGTGCCGATCTGGGACAGGTAGAGCCCGAGCAGGTCCAGATCCTCACCGTCCACGGCGTCGAGGTCCGGCTCCCGTCCTTCGCCGCCCCGCAGAACGTCGCCGTTCGCTCCGTCGCCACCCCCGTGCCTGTCGCCCACCCCGTGCAGACGGAGGACGGTCGGGGGAGTGGAGGGCGCCTCGGGAGCGGGGTCGGTGGGTGCCGGAGCCGCGGACGACTCCGGACCTCGGCGGAGGAAGGCGAGGAGATCCTCGATCTCGGTCGTCCGGAACTCCGCGACCCGCGAGGCGGTCGGCACCACCGTGTCGAAGTGCCCGTGATCGCTGCGGAAACTCGGGTCCTCGATCGTGTGGCGGGCGTACAGGTGGACCATCCGCCCGTGCCGACCGTCGGCCTTCGCCCGGACCACGCGGCCCAGTCGCTGGACGACCTGGCGGCGCTGCCGGAACCCGGAGACGACGACGGCCAGGTCAGCCTCCGGCACGTCGATGCCCTCGTCGAGGATCCGCGGGGCACACAGCGCCTGCACCTTCCCCGCGGCGAAGGCCTGGAGCGACATCTTGCGGCGCAGCGGCTCCGCCCGACTGCTCACGACCTCCGTCGCGATGCCGGCCTCGGCGAGCGTGGACCCGGCCTGCGAACTGCTGTCGATCGACTGACTGAACACGAGCGTCCCCGCGGACTCCGCGACGACGGGCGCCAACCCCGACAGGACCAGGAGTTTCTCCTGCGCATCGGCGAGAAGCCGCTGCCGGCGCGCGACCGCCTCCAGGAATTTGAGTGCCATGACTGTCTCCGGCGAGGGGTCGTTCTTCCGCCCCGCCACCTGCTGCACCCGCTGGAGGAACTGCGCGTACGGTGCATTCTCGAGGCCCAGCCGCGCCCTGAGCCCGGCCCCGAGCTTGCTGATCGTCGCCGAGAACTCCTGGTAGGCGTGCCGTTCCTGCGGTGAGAGGTCGACGCCGACGAAGGCGAGGTCGAACGGGGCGATCACCCCGTCCGCCAGCGCCCGAGCGTACTCCAGGCGGAACACGACCCCGCCGAAGAACGGGTCGAGCACGTGCGCGTGCCGCTCGTCCGGCCGGTCGTACGTGGCGGTGAGCCCCAGGCGGAACGCGAACCGCTCGCTCAGCGCCTGCACGAAGGCCGGTGCTGCGTACCGGTGGCACTCGTCGGCGATGAGCAGGCCGTCGTGGTGCTCGGCGAGCAGGCTCTCCCGCGCCGCGGCACTGTGGACGACGGCGACGAGGACGTCGCACTCGTCGAGCGAGTCCTGCCCGCCGTTGCCCAGGATGCCCACCCGGGCCTCGGGGACGACCGCGTGCAGCCGCGTCCGCCACTGGTTCTGCAGCTCGATCGTCGGCACGAGCACGACCGTCCGCACCGCGAACTCGAAGGCCTGGAACGCCGCGGTCACCCCGACCATCGTCTTGCCCGCGCCGGTGACGGCCTCGACGACGCCCCGCCCGCCCGCGGCATACCAGGACTCCAGGGCCTCGCACTGCCAGGCCCACAGGTCGGGGTTCACCGTGCGTGCGCGGGTGCCGCGCAGGAGGGAACGGAACCGGCCCGCGGTCGAGGTGCCGGGTGAGGGCGCCTCGGGAGCGGGGGAGACCGTCGTCGCCGAGGCGGCCACGACCGGCGAGGCGCCTTGTGGGCGGGAGACGCGGCCCGGGCGCGGCGAGTGCGCAGGACGGGAGAGCGAGAACGGGCCGGTGGAGGAGAGGGGTGTGACCGTCATGGAGAACCTTCGTCAGGAAGTGGTGATCTCAGGCATGACGGACGTTACGGATGGCCTCGGACACACATCTTGTGGGTGTGGTGTGGAGGACGACCGCGCGGGCTGTCCTCCACACCCCCGTCCACCGGGTCAGGTGGTGCCGTGGGTCAGGGCCCAGGGCTTCACCAGTCGGGCTCCCAGTGCTGGCGAGTGAGCTCCCGGAGCTCGAACCGGTCCTGGGTCTGCGCAGTGACGCCCGTGATCACGGCGGTGAGGCCTGCGATCTCGGCGACCTCCTCCTGTACCGAATCAATCGCGTTGGAGATCGCATCTTCGATCGAGTCGGCGTCGACGGTGAGGCGTGCCGAGCCACCGTGGGGATCGCCGTCGTGGTTCCACGTCGTTGAGGCATGGAAATGGGCCAGGCGTTCGTGCACTTCGAGGGCATCGTCGGGGAAGTAGGTCTCCGAAGTCGTGTACTCGACCCGGACATTCCACTCGATCGGCTGGGTGGTCATGATGACCCCTTTCACTCAGGTTCAGCGCCGCCGGTCGGCGGTGCCGTCCCTCATGTAGTGGGGTCGATCTGGACGTGTCGCTCGCGTCGATGACGTGTTTCAGGACAGCGGATGACCTGTTCGCGTGCCAGGCTTTTGGGAGACGGGCACAGCCGTGCTCGAGGGCCCAGGAAGTAAGAGACACCGATGGAGGAGTTCCCGATCGGGGCGACGGTGCAGGTGACCGGCGAGACCATGAAGGACCAGGTCGGCACCGTGGTCTACCACTACGAGGAGAAGCAGCAGTACTTGGTGCGCATCGGGACCGCGCAGCTCTACTACACGGCGGACGAGCTCAAACTCTTCAAGCCATGACGTCCGGCGGGCGCTGGCGAAGTGAGGTCACACGGAAGTGAGGTCACACGACGGCGTGGCTACCGGAGGCCCGAGCACCGTACTCCAGGGCAGCGAGCAGATCCTCGCGTTCCAGGTAGGGGTAGTCGTCGAGGATCTCGTCGGGGCTCATTCCGGATGCCAGCATCTCGAGCACGTTCTGCACGGAGATCCGCATGCCACGGAGAGTCGGCTTACCGTGCATGACGGCAGGGTCGACCGTGATGCGGTCCATGTGGGTGCCTGCGGGTGCCATATCACTACTCTACGGGCGTCGGTTGGCTTCCGGGAAGGGTCGGTCGAACCGTCCTGTCGAGTCCTCAGAACTCCTCGTAGACCGCGGGGTCCTGGTCCTTGCGGCGGCCGTCGGGCCGGCCCAGGGACGTGATCGCGGAGACCTCCGCCTCGTCCAGCCGGTTCGCCAGGGCGACCGCGCCCAGGTTCTCCTCGCGGCGGTCCGGGTTGGCGGTCTTGGGGATGGGCAGGGCGCCTCGGGCGATGTGCCAGGCGAGGACGACCTGCGCGGGGGTCGCCTCGTGGGCGCGGGCGACCTCCGCGAGCACTGGTTCCTCCAGCAGGTCCGTGCCGCGGCCCAGCGGACTCCACGACTCGGTGATGATCCCCTTGGCCTCGTTGAAGGCCACCAGGTCGACCTGCGGGAAGTAGGGGTGGAGTTCGATCTGGTTGACCTCCGGGACGACCCCGGTCTCCTTCTCCAAGGTCTCCAGGTGGTGGGTAAGGAAGTTGCTCACGCCGATCGCCCGGACGAGCCCACGTTCCTTCGCGTGGATGAGCGCCTTCCACGCCTCGACGTACTTGCCCACCCGCGGGTTCGGCCAGTGGATGAGGTAGAGGTCGATGTAGCCCAGCCCCGTCCGTGTCACGGACTCCTCGATCGTGTCGATCGCGGCAGCGTGGTCGTGGTGGCGGCCGGGCAGCTTGGAGGTGACGACCAGGTCGCTGCGGGTCACGGTCGCGTCGTCGATCGCCCGGCGCACCGCGGCACCGACGATCCCTTCGTTCTCGTAGTTGAACGCGGAGTCGAGCAGGCGGTAGCCGCTGCGGATCGCGCCGACGATCGCATCGCGTCCGGTGAGACCACGCAGGGCGTAGGTGCCGAAACCAAGGGTGGGGAGGGTCAGACCGGAGTGGGCGGAGAGGGATTCAGCTGGGGAGCTCATGTTCCATGCCTACCGCAGCCGGGGCGCCGGTGGAAGGGGTGACGCCGGGCCGGGAGGGAACCCTCAGCGAGCCACGGCGAACGCCCCGCCCGGTCCGAAGGTGTGGGAGCGGAACCGCTCGGCGATCCGTGCATGGGCCTCCGGGCCGGGGTGCAGATTGTCCGCGAAGGGGAGCTCCGCCTCGTCGGCCGCGCCGAACAGGTCCAGCCCGTCGACGCGGAACAGGTGCGGGTCGTGCTCCTGCCGCTCGGCGCACACCCGGGCAACCTCGGCGCGGATGGTCTGCAGAGTGAGCTTGCCCGCCGGCACCTCGGCGGCGTCCCCGGTCACCATGAACGCCATGCGGCCCTCGGCAGCGGCCGCGGGGTCGAAGGCACCGGGTCCGGGCACCTCCTCGTGGATCGCGCAATGAATGGCGCTCACCACCAGCAGCGGTGTCTCCGGGTGTCCTTCCCGTACCGTGTCGAGGAACCCGTGGAGTGCACTCCGGAACGCCCGCATCCGCATGAGATCGGCGTTCACGAGGTTGATCCCCACCTTGATGCTGATGAGGTCCGCCTCCGCGTCGCGGATCGTCCGCGCCACGGCCTGGTCGAGCATCATCGACCCGCCGAACCCCAGGTTGAGCACGTCGAGGTCCTGCTCCCTCGCCACCCGGCCGATCCAGGTCGTCGTCGGGCTCGTGGCATTCGACCCGTGGCTGATCGACGAGCCGTGGTGCACCCAGCGGCATCGGGAACCCGCGGGCGCTGATCCCGGGGAGGGCGCCTCGGCGGCGGGTTCCGTGCCCGCGGCACCCCCGAGGGGGACCACCGGTGCGTCCGCACGCAGGGCCGTCACCTCGGTCTTCTCGTGGGTGGGCAGCCAGATCTGGACGGTGCTTTCCCGTCCTTCCGGCGAACCCGCTCCCGAGGCGCCCTGCACCTCCACCCGCACCGTACCGGCGGGCTCCCGGGTGACCTCGGGGGCTCCGCCGCGCGGATCGAGCACGATCCGGGTGCCTCCGTTCACGGACTCCTGGGCGACGAGCACACCGTCCACCACCACGTCCCACAGGCCGTCCGGGCGGGGCGGGAGCCCCCGGTACATGAAACGGGTGGGGGCGGCGTCGACCTCGACGACGGAGGCCGTGGTGCGGAACTCCAGACGGACACCGGCCGGCTGTGCCTCGACCATGTCGATCTGCGGGTCGGCCAACTGCGTGCGCGCCCAGGTGGGCAGACGGTGGGGGATGATGCCGCCGTCGTCGGTGTGTTCGAGTTCGATGTGGCCGGTGAGGAAATCAGGGAGCATCGAGGAATGGTCGGCGAGGGGGAGCTGCGACGTCATGGTGCCAGGGTAGTCGTGGCGCGATTCTCGGTACGCTCACGGAAGGCCCCGCCACCCCTCCCGCCCGCCGCGACCGACGGCGGCACCACACCCCTCCCACCCCGACACAGGAGTCGACATGGAATTCCGCATGGACGAGTTGCAGCCCCAGGAGCGCTACAAGCTCATGATCTCGAGCGTGACGCCCCGGCCGATCGCCTGGGTGACGACCCTGGGGGAGAACGGGGTGGTGAACGCGGCGCCCTACAGCTTCTTCAACGCTTTCGGGGACACCCCGGCGATCGTCGTGCTCGGACTCCTCCACGGACCGGACGGGCAGGACAAGGACACCGCGACGAACATCAAGGCGACCGGCGAGTACGTCATCAACCTTGTCCGTGAGGAGGACCTCGAGAAGATGAACGACTCCTGCGTCGACGCCCCGCGCGACGTGAGCGAGATCGACTACGCCGGGATCGAGACGAGACCGTCCTCCCAGGTGGCACCCCCACGGATCGCCACCTCCCCGGTGAGCTTCGAGTGCCGGCTGATCGAGGCCCTCGACATCGGTGAACGCCAGACCGTCGCGGTCGGCGAGGTGCTCGTCACCCACGTCCAGGACGAGTTCGTGAGTGATCCGGAGAAGCTCTACCTCGACACCCCCGCCATGCACCTGCTGGGCCGTCTGCACGGTCGGGGCACCTACGTGCGGTCGACGGACACGGTCGTGGCGCCTCGGCCGCGGTACGACCCGACCCGGCTGGATCCGCAGCCGGGGGAGTGACCGTCCGACTGCCCGACTACAACGGAAGGGTCACGATTCAGGCCCTGTGACCCAGTCCTTCGCTATGGTGAATGGCGGCCCTTTTCCAGGAAACTCCCGGAGAACGGTCACCGCGCTCCCACCGGAGCGCCAGGGGCGTCGGCGCCCGCCGCCCGCGCACCCCGAGTGCGCACCACGCACACCACCCACGCACGACGAAGGACTCCATGAAGAAGACGCTTCCCGTCATCGGCGCTCTCGGCGCATCCGCACTCCTGCTCACCGGCTGCATGTCGGGCGGTGGCTCCACCGCAGAGGTCGACGCCTCCGTGTTCGAGAACCCCGTTGCCGGGGAGGTCCCCGCGGACTCCCTCGACGGCACGACCATGACCTTCGTGTCCTACGGTGGCGAGTTCCAGACCGGCCAGATGACGGCCTTCGCCGATCCCTTCTCCGAGATCACCGGGGCCACCGTCCTGGAGGACGGCCCCACCGACATGGCCAAGCTCCAGGCGCAGGTCGAGTCCGGCAACGTCACCTGGGACGTCCTCGACGCCACCCCGGCGAAGGTCGAGGCGTACTGCGGCGAGATCTTCGAGCCGCTCGACATGGACCGCATCGACACCTCGAAGATCCCCGAGGGCGTCGGCTCCGGTGAGTGCTGGGTGCCGTCCCTGACCTACATGTACGGCCTCTACTACAACGCCGACGTCTACGGCGACAATCCGCCGACGGGCTGGGAGGACTTCTTCGACACGGAGAACTTCCCCGGTACCCGCGCGATCGACGGCCGCAACACCCCCACCCCGGGCACGCTCGAGGGTGCGCTCATGGGTGACGGCGTCGCGCCCGAGGACCTCTACCCCCTCGACACCGACCGCGCGCTCGAGAAGTACCGCTCCATCGAGGACGACCTGGTCTACTGGACCTCCGGCGCCGAGCAGACCCAGATGCTCCAGGGCGGAGAGGCCGACCTCATCTTCGGCTGGGCCGGCAACATCTTCGACGCCAACAACGGCGGCACCAACTACAAGCCGGTCTACGAGCAGGCGATCGTCGCCCCGGACACCTTCTCCATCACCAAGGGCTCGCCCAACACCGAGGCCGCCTACGCCTACATCAACTTCGCCCTCGGGGCCGAGCAGCAGGCGCAGATGACCGAGCTCACCGGCTACTCGAACGTGAACGTCGACGCGAAGCCCGAACTCGACGAGATGGGCAACGAGTTCGACATCTCCCAGCACATGGACGGTACCGTCCCACAGAACGCCGTCTACTGGGCCGAGAACCTCGACGAGCTCACCGAGGTCTGGACCGGCTACCTCAACAGCTGACCCGTTCCGCCCTCGCCGGCCGTCGTCCTCAGAGCCGACGGTTGGCGAGGGTGGGGTTGGTGACGCGGGCCGCCTCGACCGCGTCGACGGAGACGTCCCGGGTGAGGATCCCGTCCGTGGCGCCCAGTTCGCCCACGATCGCACCGGTCGGGTCGACGATCACGGAGCCGCCCGTCGCCAGGGGTGGCCCCTGCGTGAGTGCGGCGGTGAAGACCGTGTTCTCGATGGCGCGTGCCCGGGCGAGTACGTTCCAGTGGTCCTCCTTGCGCGGGCCGGACACCCACGCGGAGTTGTACAGCAGCACCTGTGCACCGGCGTCCACGAGCGTGCGCGCCCACTCGGGGAACCGCAGGTCGTAACAGATGCTCACGCCCACCTTCACGCCCTCGATCTCGACGACGAGCGGGTCGATCTCCGCGGTCGGGCGCACGTAGTCCGACTCCTTGTACCCGAACGCGTCGTAGAGGTGGACCTTCCGGTAGGTCGCCACGAGCGCCCCGGACCGGTCGAGCACGACGTTCGTGTTGTACGGCCGCACGTCCCCGCCGTCCGCAGCACCCTCCACCTTCTCGTACACATTGCTGATGACCCACACCCCGTGGGCGGCGGCCGCCTCGGCCAGTGCGGTGACGAAGGCCCCGTCGAGCGGCTGCGCCTGTGCGGCGATCGTCGAGGTGTCCGCCGAGTGGTACATGACCGCCTCCGGCAGGACGACGAGGTCGGCACCCTCCTGGGCCGCCCGGGCGATCGCGGCGAGGGCCAGGGACAGGTTGTCGGCGGCGTCCTCGTGGGAGCTCTGCTGGACGAGTGAGATCTTCATGGGGTCAGAAAATACTCTCCCGGGATCGCAGGATCGTTACCCGGGCCACATCGCGATATGGTCACCCCTCGGACCACTCACTGACCGGCCTTCCTGGGCGAACGGCGTATGTTCAGTGTCCGTGCCCCGCTGTAGGTTGGTGTACCGGAGTCCCCGGCGCGGTCCTCGACCCGCGCCCACCCGCCGTCGACACGAAGGAGAACCGACCCATGGGCGCAGTCACCGAGGCACAGCAGCTCCTCGCCGCAGGCGCTTCCGTGACGCCGGTGCTGCGCGACCGGATCCTCCAGGTCTCCCCCGAGGACCTCGACGAATCCGCCTGGGCCGCGCGCGTCGACGGTCTCGACCTCCGCGGGCAGGCCACCGGCAGCCCCCGCCTCGACGACGTCTCCGACCTGCTGGCAGTCATCGCCCGTTTCGACGCGGACCTCGGCACCGGCCGCCTGCCGCTGCGTGCCCTGTGGGCCACCCAGGCCCTCGCGCTCGCCCTCGACGCCCGCGATCGCGACTACCTGGTCGTCACCCACACCGTCGACCAGTTCGTCGACCTCCTGGCCCGCATCCTCGACTCCCTGGGGCTCGCCAACGCCGCCGCGGACCTCCGCGCCGATCACCTGGGTGTCGCCTCCCGCTCCGCGGAGGACACGGGCACCACCACCCCCGCCGCCGAGGCGCCCCGCCCCGACCACATCACCCTCGCCCCCGGCCCCGTCCGGGCGGAGGTGACGCTCCGTCCGGTCCACTCGCTCACCCTCGCGGCCACGGGCGCGGGCCCCGTCGCGGCCCTGAGTCTCACGAACACGACGGACGACCCCGTCGTCGTCGACACCCTCATGGCCGTCCTCGCCTCCGCCCCGGAGACCCCGTGGACCGGCCCGGAGATCACGGTCCCGGCCGGGGAGACCGTCGACCTCGACGAGCACGAACTCGCCTGGAACCCCGCACCCTCCACGATCGAGGCGGTGGGCGCGGCCGGTGGTCGACTGCTCGGTGACGAGATCACGCTCGCCGTCGGTGCCGCCGGTCGCTCCTCGGCCGATTCCCGGGAGCTCACCTGGGTCCCCCGGGGACTCTGGGCGCCGGGCGCCCCGGCGGAACTCGTCGCGGCCTTCGTCCGGCCGGCCGACCCCGCGGTCGCCGCCGCGGTCGAGGCGGTCTCGCGGGAGACCCTCGACGTCGACGGCTCACCGACCGCACTCGGGGCCCTCGAGGACCCGGCCGCACACGGACCGGCGGTGCTCACGGCCGTGGCACGCACCGTCGACGCCGACCTCTCCGTGACCGCGGACCCGGAACTGGGACCCGAGGACACGACGACCCCCGAGACCCCCGCACACCTGCGGCGACGCGGTCACGCCTCGCAGTCGGAACGCGCCCTGTTCGTCGCGGCCGTCCTCGAGTCCCTGCGCATCCCGACAGCCCTGGCCGTGACGGCCGGCGGCCTGCGGGTGGGCGTCGGTCCGTCCTTCGGCGCGGAGTCCGTGGTCCTCACCGGCGAGGCCGCGATCGAGGCGGAGCTCTCCGCCATGGCCTTCGCCGAGGGTGCCCTGGTCGCCTCCGAGGTGCGCGCCCTCGTCGACCTCGCCGCGGCCCGGGACCTCGCCGGGATCACGCCGGTCGATCCCGCGGGTTCCACCGGGGGCGGGGAAGCGACCGACGGGACGGGATCGACCGACGGCACGGAGCAGGGGAGCGGTGAGGGCGCCTCGACGGCAGGACCACCGCGGGCGGTGGCGGCCTGGAAGCGGGAACTGCTCGACCTCTCCTTCGGCAACCCCCTGCTGCGGATGCCGCAGGCCCGTGGCGTCGACCTCGTGCTGCCGGGAACCGTCCTCGAATCGTTCCGCGCCCGGGTGTGCCGGGCCCAGGACCCCCTGGCCCTGCGGTCGCACACGGAGTTCGTCACGGCCGACGGGGAGCTCATCGACGCCGAGGACGCCTCGGAGTCCGCACTCGACACGCACCTGGGGCGCGGCACCGTCTTCGTCCGGCCCCGCGGCGGCGGGTTCGACGTCCGTCTGCGGCGGATCGCGGCGGAGGCCCGGACCTCCCAGGAGGAACACGGGCACTCGACCCTCCACGTCGCCGTCGGCACGCTCACCTGGGACGACCCACGGGGGCAGCAGGGGCGCGCCCCCTTGTTCCTGTTGCCGGTCGGCATCACGGGAACCGGGCGGACGGGGTACCGGCTGACCGTCGAGCCCGGTCAGGGCTTCCAGGCCAACCGGGTGCTCATCGAGCGTCTGCGGGTGGACACGGGTCGGGAGGATCCGGCCACGGCCCTCACCTCCCCGCCGACGGACGAGGACGGTGTCGACCTCGCCGCCGTCTTCGAGTCCCTGCCGGGGCAGCTGGAGGCCGCCGGTATCACCGGCGCCGAGGTGGGCCCCGAGGTCCGCCTCGTCACCGTCGCCTACGGGACGATGGGCATGTGGAAGGACCTCGACGAGGACTGGGAGGCGCTGCTCTCCGGCCCCGTCGCCTCGCACCTGGCGCGCACGCCCTTCGCGGCGTTCCGGGACCCGGTACCGGCGCGGGCGCTGGCCCAGGAGGACGAGGACCGCGCCCTGCTGCCGGCCCCGGCGGACTCCTCCCAGCTCGCCGCCGTCGTCGCCGCGGGTGAGGGGAGCAGCTTCGTACTCGAAGGCCCACCCGGCACGGGCAAGTCGCAGACGATCACCAATCTCATCGCCGACGGGATGGCCCGGGGCCGGAGGATCCTCTTCGTCGCGGAGAAGAAGGCGGCGCTCGACGTCGTGCACTCGCGGCTCAAGACCGCCGGACTCGGCGACCTGGTGCTCGACCTCCACGGGGAGAACCAGTCGGTCGAGCACGTGAAGGCCCTGCTGCGTACCGCCGATCGTGTGTGCGGTGGCGACGGCACGGACCCGGCGAAGCTGCCGGAGGCGCTGTCCGCCGCACGCGTGGAACGCTCCAGCCTGCTCGCCCGGCTGCGGGAGTACCCGCGGGTGCTGCACGGGGACGCCGAGGTCGACGCCTCCGGCGTGTGGCAGGCCTTCCAGGAGTGCCTGGAGATGGAGCACGAGTTCGACACCACGGCCGGCTGGCAGCCCGAGGAGATCGGGATCCCCCGGGGGTCCGCGGTCGACCTCGACGCGGTGCGTGAGGTGGCGAAGAAGGTCCGCCGGGCCCGGCGGCGGTACGAGGGCACGGTGGCGCTCGACCCGGCTGATCGGAAGGGCGGTGGTTCGCAGGGTGCTGCCGAGTCGGCCGCCGAGGTGCCCGCGGGCGCACGGCCTCTCCGGGAGGCACTCCTGGAGCTGCGGGACCTCGGGTTCCCCGCGGTGGCCGAACAGATCGCCCGCGGCCGCGACGGGGACCAGCTGGCCGAGGCCGTCCGCCTGGCCGCGGCCGCCCGGCGTCTCAAGGAGGTCGCCCGTGCCAGTGGTGTCGTCGACGTCCGCGGCTTTGAGCGGCACGACGTCGTCCGCAAGTACATCCGGGTCCAGTCGCTCGTCGAGACACTGGTGAACAAGTACCTGGTCGGCATCGTCGTCGACGGTCTGGACGAGACGGACGAGGAGTTCCGGAAGGCGCTCGCCGCCGAGGCGCCTGCCGGGTCTTCGACGGCCGGGACCTCCCCGGGTGGGAACGCCGGCGCGCCGACCACGGTCCGCGCCTTCATGGCCGCCCACGGTCCGCAGGTACTGGCCACCACGCCCTGCGTGCTCACCAGCCCGGCCGGGGTGGCCCGGAACCTCCCGGCGGTCGCGGACATGTTCGACACCGTCGTCTTCGACGAGGCCTCCCAGATCACGACGGCCGACGCGATCGGTGCGCTCGGGCGGGCGAAGGCCGCGGTGATCGTCGGCGACTCCAAGCAGATGCCCCCGACCACGGACTTCACGGTGAGCGCCGGCACGGCCGACACGGGCACCGGTGGGCAGGACGCCCGGGCCTCGGTCCCGGCGGACGACCGCCCTCTGGAGTCGGTGCTCACGACGGCGGTGACCGCCGGGTTCGAGCAGAAGCGGCTCACCTGGCACTACCGGTCGCAGCACGAACAGCTCATCGAGTTCCCCAACCGCAAGTACTACGCCGGGCGCCTGTCGTCCTTCCCGGAGCCCCCGGGGGACGTCGCCACGGACGGGAGTGCGCCGGTGGGGGAATTCCCCGTCGATCTGCGTTACGTGGGCGGCACCTACGCGAAGGTCGAGGGTGGTCGGAAGGCGAACGAGAAGGAGGCGCAGGCGGTCGTCGCGGAGGTCTCCGCGCGCATACGGCGCGATCCGCGGGAGAGCCTGGCCGTCGTCACCTTCAACGCCTCACAGCAGGCCTTCATCGAACTCGCACTGGAGGAGGCCGCGGCCAAGGACCCCCACGTGAGGGCCGCCCTGGAGCGGGAGACGGAGCCACTCTTCGTCAAGAACGTCGCCTCCGTGCAGGGCGACGAACGCGATGTCGTGCTGTTCTCCACCGGGTACGCCCCGGACCCGGGGACCGGTCGGCTGTCGCTCAACTTCGGGCCGCTCAGCCGGGCCGGTGGCGAGCGACGGTTCAACGTCGCGATCACGCGTGCCCGTACCCGGATCGTCCTGTTCACCTCGCTGCGGTCCACCGACATCGACGTGCGCAACTCCCGCTCCCGCGGACTGCGTGACCTGCGGGACTACCTGCAGGACGCCGAGCGGGGCGAGGTGATCCGCCGCCAGAGCGTGCAGGACCGGTCGACGCTCTACCGCGAGACCGTCGCCGAACGTCTGGAGGACGCCGGGCTGCAGGTCGTCGGGGGCGTGGGGACCAGTTCCTTCCTCGTCGACCTCGCGGTCCGTGCGCCCGGGAGCGAGGACTGGGCCGCCGTGCTGCTCGACCCGCCACGCTGGGTAGCACCGGCGACGGTGTGGGATCGCGACGGACTGCCCGTCCAGGCGCTGCAGAACATGGGTTGGTCACACGTGTACCGGCTCCTGCTCGCCGACTGGCTCACCGACCCGGACGCGGTGGTCGCACACATCCGGAAGCTGCTGGGTCTGGAGACCGAGGAAGAACCGGAACCGGAAGCAGAACCGGCGACGGAGCCGACTGCGGACGACCAGCAGGCTCCGGAGCCGACGCCCGCGGCCGAGAAGCCCGAACCCTCGAGTGGGCGCTCCCCCACCGTCGACCGGGCAGAGAGTTCGGCCCCTGAGCCGTCGACTGGGCAGGTCCGTCCGAAGGAGACCGACCTCGGCCACGACCTGGCCCCGGAGCAGACCTCGGAGACGACCCCCGAGACGACGTCCGAGAAGGACACCGGGAAGGACACCGGGAAGGACGCGAAGACGGGCCGGTGAGGCCGGCCCGTCCGGGCTTCAGTCCGTGGAGTCCCGGCCGGACTCCCGGAGGGCCAGGTCGATCGAGTCGTCGAACCGGGCCGTGAGCTGTTCGCGCAGCGCCTTCGCCTTCTCCAGGTCCTCCTCGGCCTGCGCCTCGGCCGCACCCGGACGGGTGGGTGCCGTGGTGAAGTCCGTGTCCGGGTTCGTGCCCGTTTCTCCCGTCGGCGCCGGGAGGGAGACGGCCCAGGCACGGAGGGAGGGCGCCTCGACGGCGGGTCCGTCCGCGAAGGACGGGGTCTCGGGACCGCGGGCGACGGCCTCCCGGTAGGGCGGCAGATCACGGGAGTGCTGGAGCAGCTCCGTCGAACCGGCCCGTGCGTAGTGCGCGATCACGGCGTCGACCTCGCGGCGCAGCTGTCCGTCCTCGGTGCGCAGCTTGCGCGGCGGAGTGGTGCCGAAGGCCCGGTGGGCGGCGGGTGGGACGATGCCGTACTCGGTGGCGACCAGGTGGTCGTCGAACAGGGGCGTGCCGTGCCAGGCCAGGTGCCAGGCCTGGCAGTACCCGAGCAGCAGGAGGGCGCGGGTCCGGTCGACCCCGGTGACGCGCAGGCGGACGTGGCCGAGCACCTCGACCGCGGTGTGCGGGGCGGACGGACGGGACGGGGCCTCGGAGGCAGCTGACCAACTCACCCGGCGGAGTCTACGCACCGGATGGGCACGACACGCATGATGTGATCTGCGTTACGTCACCGATACAGATTCCGGTTACTCTCCCTCCATGGGAGACCGGTTCGACGGATACGGATCAGGCCCGAGCACGCGCACGAGCGCCGAGGGACTGCCTCCGTACGATGAGATGTTCGACGGCGATTGCGCCCGTGAGACCTACGAGACGCTCCATGCAGCGCTCGCCGACATGACACAGGAGGATCTGCGCGGGCGGACCGACGCGCTGGCGAACTCGTACCTGGCTCAGGGCGTCACGTTCGACTTCGCGGGCGAGGAACGCCCCATGCCCATCGACCCCATCCCGCGGGTCATCGACCACCGGGAGTGGGAGCGGACCTCCGCGGGTGTAGCACAACGGGTCCGGGCACTGGAGGCGTTCCTGGAGGACGTCTACACCGACCGGGTGTGCGTGAAGGACGGGGTCCTGCCGGCCTCGCTCATCGCGTCGAGCAAGTACTTCGAGCGGAAGGCCGCCGGGGTGCGGTCGCCCAACGGGGTGCGGATCCAGGTGGCGGGCATCGACCTCATCCGTGACGAGCACGGGGAGCTGCGGGTCCTGGAGGACAACGTGCGGGTGCCCTCCGGGGTGTCCTACGTGATCTCGAACCGGCGGGTGATGGCCCAGACCTTCCCGGAGGTGTTCGAGACCCTGGCGATCCAGCCGGTGGGCGACTACCCCAACCGGTTGCTCGCGGCACTGCGGGCCAGCGCCCCGGCCGGTGTCGAGGACCCCAATGTCGTCGTCCTCACGCCCGGTGTGTACAACTCCGCGTACTTCGAGCACACGCTCCTGGCGCGCCTCATGGGCGCGGAACTCGTGGAGGGCCGGGACCTCGTGTGCACCGGCGGCCGGGTGTTCATGCACACCACCCACGGGCCGCGCCGCGTCGACGTCATCTACCGCCGGATCGACGACGACTTCCTCGACCCCCTGCAGTTCCGGGCGGACTCCGTGCTCGGTGCCCCGGGCATCATGCTCGCCGCCCGGTTGGGCAACGTGACGATCGCGAACGCGGTGGGCAACGGCGTGGCCGACGACAAGCTGCTCTACACCTATGTCCCGGACCTCGTGCGGTACTACCTCGCGGAGGAACCGATCCTCAAGAACGTCGACACGTGGCGCCTGGAGGAGCCCGAGGCGCTCGAAGAGGTGCTCGACCGCCTCGACGAACTCGTGGTGAAACCGGTGGACGGCTCCGGTGGAAAGGGGCTGGTGGTCGGACCGGACGCCTCGAAGGAGGAGCTGGAGAAGCTCCGGAAGACCCTGGTGAAGGATCCCCGTGGGTGGATCGCCCAGCCGGTCATCATGCTCTCCACCATCCCGACCCTCGTCGAGGACGGGATCCGCCCACGTCACGCGGACCTCCGCCCCTTCGCGATCAACGACGGCAACGACATCTGGGTGCAGCCCGGCGGCCTCACCCGGGTGGCGCTGCCCGAGGGCAGTTTGGTCGTCAACTCCTCCCAGGGTGGCGGCACGAAGGACACCTGGATCGTCGGGGGAGTGCGCGAGGGCCGCGCCACCGAGTACGGGCGGGAGCAGGGGATCGCCAATCTCGTCGAGGACCAGACTGCCACGTCCCCCGCGACCGAGGCGATCCCCGTCGTCTCCGTCGCCGCTTCCGAAGGCGAGGGCATCGCGCCGGCCGACCGCGAGCCGCGGCCGGGCGAGGACCAGACGCAGCAGCAACAGCAACAGCAGCAACAGCAGCGGCAGGGCCGACAACCGCAGCCGCGACAACCGCAGCCACGACGCGAGGAGGGGGTGCCCCCATGTTGAGCCGGATCGCCGAGAGCCTGTTCTGGATCGGCCGGTACATCGAACGGGCCGACGGGACCGCACGGATCCTCGACGTCCACTCGCAGCTCATGCTCGAGGACCCGTGGATCGACGAGGACGCCGCGTGCCGGTCGCTGCTCACCGTCATGGGCGCGGCGGTGCCCGTGGACAAGGACTCCCTCACCCGGTCCGAGGTGTTGTGGCTCCTGTCCGTCGACCGGGACACCCCGTCGAGCATCGCCTTCTCGATCCGCCAGGCCCGCGAGAACGCCCGGCGTGCCCGCGAGATCGTGTCCTCCGAACTGTGGGAGGTCCTCAACAACACCTACCGGCGGATGCCGAACCGGCTGCGCAGCACCAACGTCCACGACGCCTTCGAGTGGGTGAGCGAACGGACGGCCCTGGCCTACGGTGTCATCGACAACCTCGTCGCCCGGGACGAGTCCTGGCAGTTCCTCGCACTCGGCCGGACGATCGAACGGACCGACATGACGGCGCGTCTGCTCGCCACCCGTACGCTCACCCACGTGTCCGGGCCCTCGTGGACCACGATCCTGCGGTCCTGCGGCGCCTACGAACCCTTCCTCCGCGCCTACCAGGGAGCGGCGCACCCCAGCGCGGCCGCGGAGTTCCTGCTCCTCGACCGGCTCTTCCCCCGTTCGATCACCTTCTCGATCGCGGAAGCGGAGCGGTGCATGCGGGCGATCGAGCCGACCTCGGGCCGGATCGGGTCACCGGGTGCGGTGCTTCGCGCACTCGGTCGTGTCCGTCACGAGTTGGAGTACACGCCGATCACGGAGCTCGTCGCGGATCTCCCGCAGCACATGGAGACGGTCCAGAAGGCCACGCTGGAGGCGAGTGACGCGATCCGGCAACGGTTCTTCCCCACCCAGTCGGAGCCGACGTGGATCGGAGAGGTCGGATGAAACGCCTACGCATCGAACACCGGACGGGGTTCCGGTACCCGGGGGACGTGTCCGCCTCCTACAACGAGGCCCGGATGCAACCGGTCACGAGCGACGCCCAGTTCGTCCTCCACCACTCCCTCGACATCGAGCCGCACACCGCGGTCGCGACCTTCGTCGACTACTTCGGGTCAGCGGTCACGTCCTTCGACGTCGTCCACGTGCACGCCTCGCTCACACTCACGGCCCGGTGCCTCGTCGAGGTGCGCGCCCGGGAACTCGCTGCGGTCGACCTCACCTGGGACGACCTGTCGACGCTCGCCTGTGGCCAGGTGGAGACCGTCGAGCAACTGGTCCAGACGGGGCTCACCGCACCGCCGGCCGCCGTCGTCGCACTCGCGAAGGAGATCGCCGGGAAGAACCCGAACCCGGACGAGGCGGCCCGGGAGATCGCCCGGACGATCGGGGAGGAGATCGAGTACCTGGCCGGGGTGACGAACGTCCACACGACGGCCGCAGACGCCTGGGCCGCCGGCCGAGGCGTGTGCCAGGACATCACCCACGTGGCGCTCGGGGCGCTCCGGTCCGTCGGGATCCCGGCCCGCTACGTCTCCGGGTACCTGCACCCGGTCGAGGAACCCGTCGTCGGCGAGACGGTCTCCGGTGAGTCCCACGCCTGGCTGGAGTGGTACGTCGGCGAGTGGCGGGGCTACGACCCGACCAACCGGATCGAGATCGGCGACCGGCACGTGACCGTCGGCCGGGGCCGCGACTACACCGACGTCCCGCCGCTGCGGGGCGTGTACTCAGGAGCCGGGAAGAGCGAACTCGACGTGAGCGTGACGATCACCCGCGAGGCGTGAGAGCCGCCGCGCCCGAGGTGCCCTGGAGTTCTCATGAGAACTCCAGGGCACCTCGGGCGCGGCGGCTCTCACGCCTCGCGGGTGATCGTCACGCTCACGTCGAGTTCGCTCTTCCCGGCTCCTGAGTACACGCCCCGCAGCGGCGGGACGTCGGTGTAGTCGCGGCCCCGGCCGACGGTCACGTGCCGGTCGCCGATCTCGATCCGGTTGGTCGGGTCGTAGCCCCGCCACTCGCCGACGTACCACTCCAGCCAGGCGTGGGACTCACCGG
>NZ_JBDIUY010000007.1:0-38967 GCF_040212315.1 Brevibacterium litoralis
GACGAGCTGGTCGGCCATCGCCTGGTCGATGCCGGAGAACTCGGCGTGGAGGGCGACGGACAGGGCGAAACCGCCGGCGTCGTTCGGGAAGATGTTCACCTCGGCGACGACGGCGGAGTCGGAGAACGTCACGCCCTTCGACTTCGCCACGGATTTGAGGGCGGAGTGGAAGCACGCGGAGTACCCGGCGGCGAACAGCTGCTCCGGGTTGGTGCCCTCGCCGTCGCCTCCCATCTCCTTCGGCATCGCGAGGGTGAAGTCCAGGCGCCCGTCGCTCGACTCGACGCGGCCACCGGCGCGCGCCTCTCCGGTCGAGGTGGCGATTGCGGTGTACATCGTGTCAGCCATGGAGACCTCCTGATCGGTCGTGACCCACCGGGACCGGCGGGCCACCTCCGACACTAGGGGCCGCGGCCCCGGACGGTTCGGGCCCCCGGGTGACCTCTCCCCGGACTCCCAGTCCCCGGTCACGCGGCGGTCAGACCGGACCGCGCCCGAGGCGCCTCGGGCGCGGGGTCACCCCTGGACCTCGTGGAGGTCCTCCCAGTAGGGGTTCTCCGACCGGGCACGGGTGACCGCCTCGGTGTCGATCGTCGCGAAGAGCATCTGGTCCGAATCAGCGCCGGTGAGTCCGGCGATCCGTTCGCCGAACGGGGAGCACACCGAGGACTGGCCCATGTAGACGAGTTCTCCGGCCGGGCCCGTGCGCTCGACGCCCACCCGGTTGACGTAGGCGACGTACATGCCGTTCTCCATGGCCCGGGAGGGGATCACGTGCTCGTTGACGGTCTCGTAACCGGTCATGTTGGCGGTCGGGACGGCCAGGAGTTCGACTCCGGCGGCGCGGGCGGCCCGGACGGACTCGGGGAACTCGACGTCGTAGCAGATCATCGTGCCGACCGTGACCCCGCCGATCTCGGCGGCAGCGAAGGGCTCGGACCCCCGCAAGAACAGCTCCCGGTCGAGGTCGCCGAACAGCATGTGCTTGTCGTGGCGGGCGAGCACCTCGCCGGTCGCCGAGACGATGATCGAGGAGTTGTACACGCCCGCGGGCGTGGAGGTCGGGACGCCGGCGACGATCGCGATCCCCACCTCGGCTGCGATCCCACCGACGAGGGCGGGGAAGTCCGCGGAGGCGGCGACCTCGCGCATCCGTTCGGCGGGGATGTTGTATCCGCTCAGGTACATCTCCGGGGTGATGAGGAGGTCGGACTCCATCTCCTTCGCCCAGCGGGCGGCGGCGCGGACGGCGTCGGTGTTCGCCTCGACGTCGGCTGCGTGCCCTTCGGCCTGCCAGGCCGCGATCGTGAGGGTGCTCATGCCTCCAGGGTAGTGCGCGGACCTGCGCCGATCCGGTGGAATGCGGAGATCCGGTGGAAGTCACCGATCCGGTGTATACCTGTGCAGGCTGTTCCCGCCGCCGAGGCGCCCGCGCCCCGCACACCGACCGACACCTCCGGAGAACCTCCATGTCGCAGACCGACACGACCACGCCCACCGCGCCGGGTGACGTCCCCGGCTCCCACGTCCGGGGGAGCCGTCACCTCCAGGGCCGCCTGGGCACCTTCTCGCTCATCTTCATCGTGGTCGCGGCCGCCGCGCCCCTCACGGTGATCGGGGGCAATGTGGCGCTGACCGTCGCGAGCGGCAACGGGGTGGGAGCCCCGGCCGGGTTCCTGATCATCGCGCTCGTGCTCCTCGTCTTCGCCGTCGGGTACGTGACGATGACCCCGCACGTGAAGGAGCCGGGCGCCTACTACGCGTACATCCGCGCCGCGTTCGGGCAGCACTCCGGCACCGCGGCCGCCTTCCTCGCCTTCGTCACGTACACCGCGATCGAGATCGGCATCTACGGGTTCTTCGGTGGGTCCACCGCCGCCTTCGTCGAGGCGTTCGGCGGCCCCGTCCTGCCCTGGTGGGTCTGGGCGGTCCTCGCCTGGATCGTCGTCGCCGTCCTCGGCCTGTTCTCCATCGACTTCAGCTCGAAGGTCCTGGGCGTCCTCATGGTCTTCGAGATCGGGATCGTCCTCGTGCTCGACGCAGCCGTGCTGTTCCAGGGCGGTGCCGAGGGCATCACACTTACGACCTTCGCCCCCGCACACGTCTTCCAGCCGACCATCGGGGTCGCCATCCTCTTCGCGCTCACCGGTTGCATCGGCTTCGAGGCGACCGCGGTCTTCCGGGACGAGGCGAAGGACCCGGCGCGGACGATCCCGCGGGCCACCTACGGTGCGGTCCTCCTCATCGGCATCTACTACGCGGTGTCCTCGTGGCTGCTCGTCCTCGCCTGGGGTCCGAGTCACGCCGTCGAGGAGGCGACCACCAACTCCGGTGGTTTCATGCTCGACGCCATGCAGGTCTACGCGGGCACGACCATGCGCCACATCATGGACGTCTTCCTCGTCACCAGCCTCTTCGCCTGCGTCCTCTCCCTGCACAACATCGCGACCCGGTACCAGTTCACCCTCGCCACCGAGGGCTACCTGCACCGGGTGTTCACGCGCGTGCACACGCGGTTCGGGTCGCCCTTCACGTCCTCGCTCGGCCAGTCCGGTGTCGCCCTGTGCGGCATCGTGGCCTTCGCCGTGTTCGACGTCGATCCGCTGGCAGGCGTGTTCGGTGCCATGGCCGGGGTCGCGACGACCGGGTTCCTGGTGTTGCTGGTGAGCACCTCGCTCGCGGTCGTGTGGTTCTTCCGGGACCGGCCGGACCTCGCGGCGTCCGTCGATCCGCTGAAGTCCCGGGTGCTTCCGGCGCTCGCCGCGCTCCTGCTCCTGGCCTGCCTGGTGATCGCCTACGTGAACTTCGGCCTCATCACCGCCGCGCCCGCAGGCGTGAGCGTGTTCCTCGCGCTGATCCCGCCGGCCACCGCGGTCTTCGGGTACGTGTTCTCCCGGCGGCGGGCCCGGCTGGCCTCCCGCGCCGCCGAGGTGCCCTCCCCGCGGTCCTGACCGCGTCGGGGCACCTCGCCGGGCTCGGGTCACAGGGCGAGGTGGTCCATGAGACTGGCGTCGAGGTGTCCTTGGAATTCCGCGCCGAGCCGTCCTCGGCGGCGTACGAGTCGGCGGACATGGACAGCCCGGAGCTGTTCGGGATGTGTCTTCGACTCGGTGTCGAGGCCGTTGCCTGCATCGGCCGGGACCCGGGTCTGGAAGGACATGACGCGGCGGGTGTTCGACGTGAGCGGCACGACGACGAACACGCCTCCCTCGCGAGCGGCGGTCGCGGCACGGTTCGCGCCGTTGTTCGACACGATGACGGCGGGGCGGGTCTTCGCGACCTCTCCGTCCTGTGCCGGATCGAACTCGACGTCCCAGATGTCGCCTCGGAGCTTGGGGGCGTCGAGGGTCATGTACTGAGCCCGTCGGCCCGAGTGGAGTCCCACAGAGTACTGTCGTCCGAGTCGTTCCATTCCTCGAACGCGGCGACATATTCGGCCTCGGCCTCTTCTTCGCGGAGCGCTCGTACCGCGGCCCTGAGAGTGGCCGCTCGACTGGTGAGGTGATGCCTCCGTGCGTACGCGTCGAGGAACTCGAGGTCGGTGGTCGGCAGACTGCTGCTGAATGCCTGGCTGGTGACGCTCATGCCTGAATCATAGAAACCTATGAAGCATGATGTGAAGGCCTCAATGGCGTCCCTCCTCGCGGATTCGGACGTCGTGATCGACCCGCTCCCTGAGGAGAAGCCCGGGGCGCTCCTGCGGGCTCGCCACAGTTCCAGTGTGGATTGTGTGGCGTCCTGACCCCGTCCGGACGCCAGATCTTCCACACTCGAACCCGGGTTCCATCGGTAGCGTAGGGTCCATGAGTGCCGCTCCGGAGCCACACGAACAGAGCCCGCGCGTTCCCCCGACCCCGTCTGCTGGCGGAGCGAAGGACTCCCTGCTCATCGCATGGGCGAAGGAGCGGACCCGTGCCGACCCGGGGTTCGAGTTGGCCGACGTCCAGCGGCGGGTCGACCGGCAGGCGCGGGAGCGGATCGGACGGAACCGGTACGGCGCCCGCTCGGTGGGTGAGCGCGTGCAGTGGGTCGTCGGGGGCGTGCTCGTGGTCCTCGCGTGGCTCCTGCCGGTCATCGGGTTCTCGGGCCTCATGCATGCGGACGGGTACTACCAGTTCGGACAGTGGCGCGACGATTCGTCGATCCCGGCATCGTTCTTCGTGCAGGTCGCAGTTCTCGCCCTCGTGAGTTCGCTGGTGTCGTCCGTGTACGTGCTCGTCGCCTGGGCCCGCGCGGGGTTCCGGTGGTACCCGCCCCATGCGGGCATGACGGTCTACCTGGTGATCGCGGACGTCCTCATGATCGTGCTTCTCACCGGGCCCGTGGCCGACGGGAAGGGTATCGAGGCGGGACCGCTCACGGTCGGTCTCGCGTGGGTCACACTCGTCGTCGCAGGGGTGGCCTTCCTGTGCCAGGTCGTCACGGCGGGCCGTCGTCGTATTCCCGGCTCCGGCGTGGACTGGGACCGACTGCACCCACGTGACGAGGAAGAACTCATCGCCGAACGCAACACGGTTCTCGACATCCTGTTCGACAAGCGGATGCTGCGCGAGTACGACCGCGAGGACCTCAAGTCACGTCCGGTCGACGGCCTGGTCTGAACAGCCCGGTTCCAGTGTGGAAGATTTGGCGTCCTGACCCCGTCCGGACGCCACACAATCCACACTGGAACTCCGCACCCCGAAGGTTGGGAAGGCCCCGTCAGTCCTCGGGATTCAGCATCGCCTCGGCGCCGGCGCGGTGTCCGGGATCCCCGGTGAGCAGGGCGAACAGCGCGAAGGGGACGGCGCTCGCGTCCCAGATCCGCTGGGCCTGCCTCGTGAGTCCCGGCCAGGTGTGACCGCCTGCCGCGGTGTACGCCTCGACCGTCCGCTGCATCATCTCCGGTCCCGCGGCCCCGATCTGGAACGAGAAGTCGCGGGCCGGGTCGTCCACCCGGGCGGTCGTCCAGTCGAGGACGCCGGAGATCCGGCCCTCGTCGAGCAGGACGTGCGCGGGGTAGAGCTCGCCGTGGGTCATGACGGTGGTCTCCGGCCAGCTCGCGTCGTCGTCGATCCACCTCCGCCACGCCTCGTCGAGGGACGGCGCGACCGTGAACTCGGCGCGGACCCGGTCCATGTCGTCGAGCCAGTGGCGGCGGACGTCCTCGGGGGTGCGGACCGCGATGCCTGCCGCCCGCGCCTGGGCGGGATCGATCGCGTGGAGCACGGCGAGCAGGGTGCCCAGGCGGTCCGCGTAGTCCGGTGATGCGGGGTCCATGTGCCAGACCGGCTCACCGGCGTCGATCGTGAGCCCCGGTGCTCCGGGCAGAGCCGGATAGGCGATGAGACGCTCGGTGCGGATCCGCCAGTCGGGCACCTCGACGCCGTGGTCGGCGAGGACCGGACGGACGAGGTCGAGAATGCGGGCCTCCTGGCCGGCCTCTCGCGCGACATCCGGTCGCCGCGGGATCCGCAGCACCCAGCGCACACCCGCTTCGTCGAGGCCGAAGGCGACGCGGAAATCGAGCCCCGCCTCGGTGCGTGAGACCGACGCCGGGTCCAGGTGGAGGTCGTGCTCGGCGGCGAGGTCCACGGGGTCCATGTCGATCGGCTCCATGGGGAGAGTCTGGCACGCGCCGGCAGAGTCGGGCGGGGCAACGCGGGTCCGGAGGGTTCAGATCCCGTCGAGCAGCGGCTCCTGGAACCGGCACAGGACGTCACGGAAGGTCCTACCGCCTGCGCGGACCGCGCATTAGTCTCCAGGGCATGGAAGCAAGGGGAACGACGTGGGGTACCGCCCCGTGACCCGGGTGTTCGCGGGCGCCTCGGCGGCGGTGCGGGACGGAGGGCGGACGGACGCGATCACGGCGGCCGTCACGGGCCTCGACACCGACCCGCGACCCGCGACCGCAAGGCCTGGGCGGTGGCTCTCGTCGAGGGCATGGCGGTGACCCCGGAGGAACTTCTCGCCCACCTGGACCGGCTGCTCGGGATACTGAGCCTCGGCGACGCCGAGGTGGTCAAACGTCTGTCCCCACTCCTCGTCGACCTGGCCCCGGACGCCCGTGCCGCGGTCGAGGCGGGTGTCGCGGATCCGTCCGTCCTCGACCTGCCCGGCGTGCGGGAACTCGCGGGGCGGAAGGGGAGCTCCCGGGCGGTCAAGCTCGCCCGTCAGGTTCTCGACCGCCTCCCCTCCTGATGCCGGGAGTGCCCAACCTGCGGCACCGCTTCAGTTCTCGAACAGGCCCTTCAGGTCGTCGGCGGTGAAGGCCTGGGAGAAGGCCTGCCCCTCGTCCATGAGGGCGTCGAAGATCTCCGCCTTCCGCTGCTGGAGTGCGAGCACCTTCTCCTCGATCGTGTCCTCGGCGACCATCCGGTAGACCATGACGTTCCGGGTCTGCCCGATCCGGTGCGTCCGGTCGATGGCCTGCGCCTCGGCCGCCGGGTTCCACCAGGGGTCGAGCAGGAACACGTAGTCGGCCTCCGTGAGGGTCAGCCCGAACCCGCCGGCCTTGAGGCTGATGAGGAAGACCGGAGCCTCACCGGTCTTGAACTCCTCGATCACCCGGGCCCGGTCACGCGTCGACCCGTCGAGGTACGCGAACGGCACCCCACGCTCCGTGAGCTTCTGACCCACCCGGTGCAGGAAGGACGTGAACTGCGAGAACACGAGCGTCCGATGCCCCTCCGCCAGGACCTCCTCCAGGTGTTCCATGAGGACGTCCATCTTGGAGGACGGGACGTCCGCGTACTCCTCGGGGTCGACGATCGCGGGGTCGAGCGCCATCATCCGCAACAGCGTGAGCGACCGGAACACGATGAACTTGGCCCGGTTCATGTCCTGTTCCTGGTCGAAGATGCCGAGCACCTTCTTCCGCTCCCGTTGCAGCAGCTGGTCGTAGAGCTTCCGGTGTTTGGGGACGAGCTCGACCGAGGCCACCTGCTCCTGCTTCTCCGGCAGGTCCGCGGCCACGAGGTCCTTGGTCCGCCGCAACATGAAGGGTCGGATCCGCTTGCGCAGTCGCTCCATCCGCGGCCCGGCACCCTCCTTGCCGTGCTCGATGTGCTGGATGTACTCCTGCTTGAAGGTCGGGAAACTGGGGAACAGACCGGGCGCCGTGATCGCCGCGAGCGACCACAGATCCGACAGGGAGTTCTCCATCGGCGTGCCCGTGATCGCCAACCGGAACGGCGCACCCACGTCCCGCACCGCCTGGAACACCTTCGAGGTCCGGTTCTTCACGAACTGCGCCTCGTCGAGGATCAGCCCGTCCCAGGTGGTCCCCTGGAACGCGTGCGCGTCGATCCGGGCGATCGCGTAGCTCGTGATCACCAGGTCCGCCCCGGCGACCTCCTCGGCCAGCGGACGCTTGCGCTTCTTCGTCGTCGCGTCGACCACCCGCACGTCGAGCCCCGGCGTGAACCGCTCGGCCTCCAGCTTCCAGTTGGCCACGACGGAGGTCGGCGCGACGACCAGGAAGGGGCCGCCGCGGGTGCCCGCGCCGGACCCCGTGACCGCCGGGACGTCCGCCGGATCCGCCGCCGAGGCGCCCTGTCCCTCGGCACCCGCCGGGGCCTCGGAGAGCACCTCCGCCTCGACGACCATCGTGCCGTCGTCCTCCCAGTGCACGTCGAGCGGACGCTCGGCCTCGCGGGAGTGGGCGATGAGGGCGAGGGTCTGCACCGTCTTGCCCAGACCCATGTCGTCGGCGAGGATCCCGCCCAGACGGTTCTGCCACAGGAAGGTCAGCCAGCGGAAGCCGGTGAGCTGGTAGGGCCGCAGGTCCGCGTGCAGTCCGGCCGGGGCGGCGACCTCCGGCAGACCGTCGAAGTCGGTGAGTGCCCGGACGTTGTGCCGCCAGGCCTCCGAGGCCACGGTCTCGTCGGCCAGCTGGTCGAACTCCTCCCAGAAGGCCACCTGGAACCGGTTGATCCGGGGCTGCTCCGGCTTCCACTCGTCCATCCGTTCGGCCTCGGCGATGAGCTCGCGCAGCTGGTCGAAGGCCGGGTGGTCGAGCGAGAAATACGTGCGATCGACGAGCATGAGCTTGCTCTTGCCCTGGGCGAGGGCGGCGAACAGCACGGCGAACGGGATCTGCTTGCCGTCGATGGTGATCTCGAAGCCCAGATCGAACCAGTCGTTGTCCCCGGAGTCCTCCGCGGAGACCTTGACGACCGGGTCCCCGGACAGCTCGTTGAACTCGTGCCGGGTCCCGGAGACCCGCACGATCAGACCCGGCACACCCTCCAGGGCGGGCAACACCTTGTCCGTGAACTCGGCGACCTCGATGCCCTCGAAATCGTGCCGCGGCCGGGTGGCGGCCGGTGCCCACACCGCGCGCACGGCGTCGAGCACCCGGTGTTCGGCGGCGAGGTCGCGCGCCTCACCGGGCTGGACACCGATGGGCAGGACCCGCTCGGGTCCGTGGTACTGCCACGACCAGTCGACGGTGAGGGACTCGAACGTGCCGTATTTGCTCTCCTCGGTGACGAACCGGGCGTCGAGCACGAGTTCGGGCGCCTTGTACTCCGGCAGCGCGATCGACTTGTTCGTGCTCCGGACCGGGACGGCCGAACGCAGTTGCGGGAAGAACTCCTCGAGGAACTCCTCCTCGTCGGCCCGCGGGACGACGATCGGCTCCCGGGAGGACAGCAGCCGCTGCATCATCGGGTCGAGCGAGTCGTCGAGCGGCGCGAGCACGAGCTCCAGCCCGGCCGGCTGCTCCGCGGACCCACCGGGTACTGCGCGACCGGAGCGGCCGCCGGAACGGGCACCGCCGGTGCGGGAGCCACTGCGCCCACCGGACTTCCTGCCCCCGGTGAGGCCGAACCCGGTCCCCTTCATCTCACTGCCGCGCACGGCGAAGAAGCCGCGCTCGGAGATCGGCGTGGCCTTCTCGACCTCCTCCCCGTCGAACAGGACGACGGGGCCGACCTCCAGGTCCGAGACCGGGTTGGTCCGGCGGACGTCGAGCACGGCCTCGGCGCGCCCGGCCACACCGACGTTCGCCAGGTTCCCCATCCCGATGAGCGGCACCTGCGCGGCCCGTGCGGTGGCTATGAGGTGCCAGAACAGGGTTGAGGTGTGCCCGTCGACCGGGAGGGCGTCCGGGTCGGAGAACTCGTTGTACGTGCCGGTGCCCATGTGCGCGACCTGCCGGAGGACCTCGACGTGGTCGGCGCGGAACGTGTCGTCCACGGGGCCCGCCAGGAACTTGCGCCACGTCATGTTGCCCTTGATCCACGTGTTCCGCCGGGCCTTCGAAGGCGTGACGGGACGAATCTGGAGGTGGGCGGAGACCCCCTCCAGGAAGTCCTCGACCGTGTAGGGCTGCGGTTTGCCGAAGTCCCACCAGGACCGTTGGGGGCGGGCCACGAGCTCGAACCCGATGCCCAGGGGTGTCTCACCCCGGCCGAGCGCGGCGTCCTCGGTGACGTCGCGCAGTCGTTCCCGCCAGTCGGGGACGCGGCGGTGGGGCTCGACGGCCGAACCCTGGCCCGATCCGGTGCCGCTCCCACCGCCCCTGGCACCGCTCCCCGGGACCGCCAACTGCGAGGCCGTCGTCACCCCGGCGCCGGCGGCCCGGGCCCGGTCGAGCAGGTCCGTGATCCCGGTGGGGTCGGCCGGGTCCTCGGGCAGGGCACCGTGACCGCTCTCGCCGCCGGCCCCGCCCGTCGTCACCTCGATCATCTGGAGGGCCGCGGCCGCCGCGTGCTTGCAGCGGTTGGCCACGGGGCAGTCGCAGCCGGAACCCCAGGGCGTCCACAGGTTCCCGTTCTTCGGCGGGTCGAGGAACACCATGGTCTGGTACGGCAGGGGATCGTTCCCCTGCACCTTCGCGACGAGAGCCCCCTCGTCCGGCACCCATTCGAGGGACAGGACCCTCCCCTGCCGGACGTAGGTTCGGGCCCGATCGTAGGACTGTTCACCCACCAGCGCACGTACGTCCGCGGTCCGCACCTGCGGGAACTGTCCGCTCACGGCGTCGCCTCTCTCACCGTCTCAGCGGCGGACACGGTGTCCGCCTCGATCACGACGATCACTCTTGCACACGGCTCGGACACACATCTCCCAGCGCGCCGGGGCCGCCCCGGGTCACAGACGTCGAGAAGTCCGTCGTCAACTCCCCAATCCGACCGCTCAGCGGCTCACGCTCCCGGGGTAGAACCGCGGACGTTCCATCGCCAGCAGCAGGCGCCCCTCCGGGAAGGCCCGCAGGCGTTTGGGCAGGTCACCCGGCTCGCCCGACAGGTACGTGGCGAGCACCGCGCCGGACCCCGGGGTACCGGCCAGCCCGGCGGCCAGGCCCGCCGCCACCGCTTGCGGGTCCCGCTGCTCGACCGTTTCCGTGGAACCCGCCGGTTGCGGGTGGCGCGCGGCCTGGAGGACGTGGACGGCCCTCCGGGCGACCGCCTCGGGGGAGTCGAACACGGTCCGGGTCCCCGGCCGCCGGGTCCGGATCCGGTCGGCGGCCAGTCCGTAGTGGGTACACCCGAGCACGATGTCCTCCACGCGCGCGGGTGTGCGCGCGACAGCCTCCCGCACGGCCCGGTCGATCGCCACCGGGTCCGCGGCGTCGATCGCCTCGGCGAGCCCCGGGCAGGCGACCCGGTGGACCTCGGTGCCCGCTGCGTGCTCGGCGATGAGCCCCTCCTGGTACGCGCTGCCGGTCGTCGCCTCGGTCGCCCACACGGCGAAGGGGCCACCGGCACGTGCGGCGGGCCGGATCGCGGGGACGGTGCCGACGACGGGCACCCCGTCACCGAGCGCGGCGCGCAGGACGGGCAGGGCGTGGACGGAGGCGGAATTGCAGGCCACCACCACGACGTCGACGGTGTGGTCGGCGAGCACGGCCCCGGTCGTGGCGAGCACCCGCGCGGCGAGCGTCTCGGCGTCGAGGGCCCCGTAGGGCATGTGCGTGGGGTCCATGGACAGCACCAGGTCGGCCTGCGGGAGCAGGCGGGCGAAGGCCGCCGCGGTGGGCACCAGGCCCAGTCCCGAGTCGACCAAGGCCACCCGTGGCCGGGTCCCCGCCGCCGAGGCGCCCTGCCCGGGAGCCCGGACCGCGGGGCGGAGAGGAGGCCGGGGGAGGGTCGTCATGTGTCCGCCTTCCGGGGATACGTGAAGTCGAGGATGGCGCGGAAGTGCTCCTCACCGAGGCCGTGGACGAACCGTGGGGCGACCATGAGGAGACGGCCGGTGTAGGTGTCCGCGAAGTATGCCCGGGTGACGGGCGCGGCCAGGTCGTCGTCGATCCAGACGACCCGCTCGCCCGGGTGCGCGGCGAACCAGTCCTCGACGGCGCGGGCCTTCCACCAGCGGTTCGGGTCGCCGGCGTAGCGGTTCATCGTGTCGTCGGGCATGGGGATGACGTCGTAGGTGCCGGTGAACCCGAGCTTCGGCTCGATCTCCGTCGTGCAGCGGTGGGACCAGGTGGACAGCCACACGATCTCCACCTGGCGGGTCGCCACGAGCTTCTCCAACCAGCGGACGATCTTGGGCCGGTAGTCGAGGACGAACTTCCAGGCGTGCACGCGCTTGCGGCGTTCGCGCAGGAACCGCAGGCGGGGGACCGGATAGGAGTTGAGCACCCCGTCGACGTCGAGGAACACCGTGACCTTCCGGGCGCGGCGCCGGAAGGAGACGGGGGAGTCCGGGGACACGGCGTCGTCGGTCGTGTGTGACGACTGCTCTGCCATGTGATCCCTCTCCTGACGTGGTGCGGTGCCCATGGTTCCACACAACGCGCGCTGTGTGACTCCCGGGTCACATGACCGGACACGTGTGACACACCTGTGACCGGACCGTGACGTGCATCTCTGCGAAGATCGGACCCATGACCTCCTCTCCCACCGGACCGCTGCACACCCTCTCCCTCCTCGACACCGTCGCTGCCTTCCGCTCGCGGGAGGTGTCCCCCGTCGAATTCCTCGACGCGCACATCGAGCGCATCGAGCGTCTCGATCCGCGGACGAACGCGATCAGTGAGAAGCTCTACGACACCGCCCGGGACTCCGCGCGCGAGGCGGAACGGGCCTATGCGCAGGCCGCGGACCCGAGTGCCCTGCCGCCCCTCCTCGGCGTCCCCCTGCTGGTGAAGGCCCAGCAGGAGATGGCCGGGTACGAGAACTCCCGCGGCTCGCTCACCCGCGAGGGGATCATGGGCACGAAGGACAACCCCTCGGTCGCGCGTCTCAAGTCCGCCGGTGCCGTCCCCTTCGCTCGGACCACGAACCCGGAGTTCTCCTGCGCGACCTTCACACAGACCCGGATGTGGGGCGTCACCCGGAACCCGTGGAACCTCGACCGGACACCTGGCGGATCGTCCGGTGGCTCCGGTGCGGCCGTGGCGGCCGGGTACTCCCCGCTCGCGACGGCCACGGACATCGCCGGCTCCACCCGGATCCCCGCGGCGTTCTGCGGCCTCGTCGGGTTCAAGACGCCCTTCGGGCGGGTGCCCGGGGCCGGCGTCACGGTCGGCGACTGGTACCGCGGCGAACACGTCCTCACCCGCACGGTCGCCGATGCCGCCTACGGCACGAACGTGCTGGCCGGACAGGACTACTTCGACTCCATGTCCCTGAAGTCCGAGCCGCCCCTGCCGACCTCCTGGGCCGGTGCTGCCGGGATGTCCGGACAGCGGATCGCCTACAGCCGTGACCTGGGATGTTACGAGGTCGACGCCGACGTCGAGGCGAACTTCCTGCACGTGGTCGACGCCCTGCGTGCGGCCGGCGCCGAGGTCGTCGAGGTGGAGGTGGGGCTCGACGCGCAGGAGATCGACGAAGTCTCCGGGGCGCACTACGGACACATCCTCGCCCCGAGCATGGTCGACATGGCCGGTGGCCCGGATCGGGTGAAGGACATGGAGGACTACGCGCAGCTCTTCCACGCCCACACGACCGGCAAGGCCCGCCGTTTCCCGCTCTACGACACCCTCCAGATGGAGAACCACGTCCAACAGCAGTTGGCGCACGCGATGGACGGGTTCGACGTCCTGCTCACGCCCACCTCGGCGGTGGGGTCACTGGAGGCGGACAACGCCTATCTCGACGGGATCGAGCGACCGAGCGGGCACCTGGACTTCTACTGGCAGGCGCACATGACGATCCCGTTCAACATCGCCAACCGGAACCCGGTCCTCGCGGTGCCCAGCGGCCTCGGCGACACGGGCGTGCCGACCTCCGTGCAGGTGGTCGGCCACCCCTATCAGGACCGGTCGGTCTTCGCGGTGGGTGCGGCGATCGAGGAGCTCCTGCCCTTCGCCCCCAGCCCGTTCATGGCGGACTGAGCCCTCCCCGCCGCGTCCAGTGTGGAAGGATTGGCGTTTTCCCTGGTCCGAAACGCCATTCGTTCCACACTGGAAATCTCCGCGTGAGCGTGATCGTGAGCGCTCCCCTCAGTGGCCGGTCCAGTGGGGGGCGCGCTTCTCCAGGAAGGCGGCGATGCCCTCGCGGTGGTCGGCGCTCGCCCGCACCGCATCGAGCGCGGCCTCCGTCGCGTCCCAGTCCTCCGCGTCGTGGCGCATGAGGGCGTCCTCGATCACCTGGAGGCTCCGGGACACCGAGGTCGGCGCGTTCTCGCACACCTGCTCCGCGAGTTCCAGGGCCCCGTGGAGCGCGGTGCCGTCCGTCGTGAGGTCGTTGACGAGACCCAGTTCGTAGGCGCGTCGGGCCGGCATGGGGCGCCCCGTGAGCACCATCTGCTTGGCGATCGTGACCGGCAAGGACTGCCAGGTCCGGAACAGGCCGCCGCACGTGGGCAGGACGCCGCGGGCCACCTCGGGCAGCCCGAACCGCGCGCTGTCCCCGGCCACGAGCATGTCGCAGGCGAGCACGAGTTCGAATCCACCGCCGTAGGCCAGTCCCTCGACGGCGGCGATGAGCGGGGTCGTCCGGCGCCGCTTGATGAGGCCGTACTGTCCCCCGCGCTCGGTCGGCGGTCCGGCACTGTTGGCCAGGTCGGTGCCCGCGCAGAAGACGCCGTCACTGCCGGTGAGGACGCCGCACCACAGGTCGGGGTCGTCGTCGAGCAGGTCGAGCGCGCGGTCGAGTGCGGCCGTCATCGCCGCGTCGATCGCATTGCGTTTGGCGGCTCGCTGCATGCGGATGACGAGCACGTGCCCCTGCCTCTCGGTCGACACCCGGGCGTCGACCTCGGCGGGGTCCGGCGGGAAGGTACCACCCGGACGGGTGGGGTCGGACATCGCTCAGCCCTCCCGCTGCCAGACGGCACCTGCGTCCGCGAGCACCGCGATCTGCTCGGGCGTGAAACCGGCGGAGGAGAGCACCTCGTGTGTGTGGGCGCCCGTGACCGGGGCCGCAGCCGGGGTCGTGTAGGGGTCGCCGTCGGACGCCTCGTCGCCGGAGGTTCCCCCGGCCCAGCTCGCCCCGCCGACGGGTGCGAAGCGCGGGGCCGGGCCCGGCTGCCGGTGGCCGTCGGCGTCGCGGTAGAACACACCGCGGGCTGCGTTGTGGACGTCCTGCTCGGCCTCGTCCCAGGACAGCACCGGGAAGACGCAGGCATCGGTGCCGTCGAAGATCTCGACGAGCTCGTCGCGCGTGCGGGCCGCGATGGACGCCGTGAACACCTCGCGGATCGCGGGCCACAGCTCCTTCCGGCGGTAGTCGAGCCGGTCGAGGGGCGCCGGCAGCTTCTCCTCCAGGTCCAGGCCGCGCACGAAGGTCGCGAAGAACTGCGGCTCGATGCACCCGACGGAGACCCAGCGGTCGTCCGCGGTGCGGTACCGGTCGTAGAAGGGGGCGCCGGAGTCGAGGATGTTCGTCCCGCGGCCCTCCTGCCACTGACCCTGCGCGGTGAACCCGTGCATCATCGCCCACAGGACGTTCGCACCGTCGATCATCGCGGCGTCGATGACGGCGCCCTCGCCGCTCGCCTTGGCCCGCAGCATCGCCGCGAGCACACCGATGACGAGCACCTGCCCGCCCCCGCCGAAGTCGCCCACCAGGTTCGCCGGGAACTGCGGGCCCTCGCCCTCGCGGCCGAGCTGGTGGAGCACGCCGGCCGAGGCGATGTAGTTCATGTCGTGCCCGGCCACCTGGGCCCGCGGGCCGGTCTGGCCGTAACCGGTCACGCGCCCGTAGACGAGCGCCGGGTTGCGGTCCATGAGGACCTTGGGGCCGAGCCCCAGCCGCTCGGCGACGCCGGGGCGGAACCCCTCGATGACGGCGTCGGCGGAGTCGATGAGACGGTGGACCGCCTCGACGGCCTCCGGCTTCTTGAGGTCGACGACGAGCGACTTCTTGCCCCGGTCGAGGACGGGGGAGTTGGGGACCTTCGCCTCGGCCGGGCGCTGGAGGCGGACCACCTCGGCGCCGAGGTCGGCGAGTACCATCGACGCGAACGGACCGGGGCCGATGCCGCCGAGGTCGACGACCCGGAACCCGGCGAGCGGGGTCTGCGCGGGTGCGGGCGCGGCGGCGGGCGCGGTGTCCTGAGAGGGGGTGGGGGTCATCCGGATCTCCTTCGACGCGGGGCGGGACGGGACGGACCCGGCCGATGCAGTTCGCCGCCGGTGACCAGGGACTCACCGTCGAGTCGGCACCGGGGCTGAACGATTGATAAGTTCGACCCTAGAGCCCGGACGGTCACCCGGCAAGGGTCCGCACCAGCGGGCCTGGGCCGAGGCCCGTCCGCACCACCCGTCGAGAGGAACACCGCCATGGGCGACACCTTCACCTGGAAGCCGCAGATCCGCTGGTCCGACATGGACGTGCTGGGGCACGTGAACAACGCCCGGATCGTCACGCTCATCGAGGAGGCACGGATCAACTGGCTCGTCGGCATGGCCGACCGCGACACGATCGGGCAGCCCAAGCTCGTCGCGCACCTCGATCTCGACTACTTGCACCCTGTCGAGCACGGGCCGGAGCTGGAGATCGTCCTCGGGATCGCGCGGGTGGGCTCCAAGAGCTTCACCATCAACGCGCAGGGATTCCAGGACGGTACCAAGTGCTTCGTCGCGAACAACGTCATGGTGCCGATCGACCAGGAGACCCTGCGGCCCTCGGGCATCAGCGAGGCCGACAAGGAGTACCTGCGCACCTTCCTCGTCGAGGGCTGAACTCGACGCCGCGCGAGCCCCGGCACCCCACCGCTGAACTCTCCGCGACCTGGACGCGCTGTGTGGTGTGGCCTCGCTATTTCCTCAAATAGCGAGGCCACACCACACGGCGCGTCGGCATTCCACCGCTGCCGAGGTGCCCTGCACTTCTCATCGGGAGTGCAGGGCACCTCGGCAGCGGCGCTTCAGTCGATGTGGGTGACCGCCTCGTCCAGGGGTGCGCGGGTGGTCCGGTAGGAGTTGCCGGGTGCTGCGTGGTCGGGGTGGCCGAGCGCCAGGCCCGCGACGACGTCCTGACCGTCGCCGATGCCCAGTAACTCGTGGACGATGTCCGCCTGCATGCCCATCGAGCCGAGCGCGCAGGCGCCGAGACCCATGTCGCGGGCCAGGTACTGGGCGGTCGTGAGCCAGGCGCCGGCGTCGACCCAGCCATAGGGTCCCACCGAGCGCGTCGACGTGACGACGATCCCCACGGGCGCGCCGAAGAAGGAGAAGTTCGCGTAGCTCGCCTCGGCGCGGCCGGCCCGGTCCGACCGGTCGATGCCGAGCGCGGCGTAGCGGCCGTAGCCGGTCTCGCGGCGGCGCTGGTGCTCGGTGTCGGTGAAGGAACCCGGCAGCGGCAGGTCGGAGCCGGTCTCCGGGGTGCGGGCGCGGACGCGGGCCTCCAGTTCGGTGGAGACCCGGGTGAGCGCGGCGCCCTGGAGGACGTGGACGTGCCAGGTCTGCGAGTTCGACCAGCTCGGGGTGCGCTGGGCGATCGTGAGGAACTCGGTGAGCACCTCGGGCGCGACGGGTTCGTCGGTGTAGGCGCGGACGCTGTAGCGCGCGTCGACGAGCGCGGGGAAGGACCCGGCGCCGGGGAACGTGGCGGGCGGGGTCGAGAAGGAGGGAGGGGCCAGGACGTCATCGGTCATGGCCCGACTCTAACGCCTGGCTATCGAATGGTCGATAAGTTTGGGGTGTCCGGCCGGTCCGGAACAGCGAGCCGCCCCGATATCTTTCACGACCCCCTCTAAGTCGCGACATAGCGGGGGTCGTGAAAGATATCGGGGCGGTGGGGTTCCGGGGCTGGGGCGGAGTCGGGGCGGTTGGGCGCCCGACGCGATGGGCTCAGCGGCTCCTACGGCGGCTGAGCGCGGCCAGCAGGTCGTGCTCGGCGTCGGGGCCGGCCTTGACGGCAGGCAGACGCAGCGCGAAGACCACGCCGACGAGCAGCCAGACTCCGCAGATGAGGTAGGACTGCCAGGCGAGGGTCGTCGACCAGGGTGTGAGACCCGGGATGTAGAGGATCGTGAGGATGCCCGTGAGCACCGCGGCGATGATTCCGACGAGCACGCCGAGCCCGCCACGGCCCGCGGTGAAAGGGCGGTCCATGTCCGTTTCCTTCCGCCGCAGGACGAGGAAGGCGATCGCGACGAGGAAGTACGTGATCGTGATCATCGGGGAGCCCGCGTCGACGGCCCAGACGAGCACGGCGACGCCTCCGAAGGGTGCGATCACCGCGAGGACACCGATGAACAGGAGCGCGTTGACCGGGGTCTTGTAGCGCGGATGCATGCGGGAGAACCAGGCGGGGATCATGCCGGAGTTGCCCATCGCCCACAGAAGGCGTGAGGACCCGGCCATGAAGGCGATCCACGAGGTGATGATGCCGGCCGCACCTCCGGCGAGGACGACGTTCGTCCAGAACGCGCCCCCGAACATGGTGCCGAGGGCATCGGCGGTGACGAGGCCCAGGCTTTCCTCGGAGGCGGCCCGGTCGGCCGGGGACATGCCGAGGCCGACGGCGACGATGATGATCATGTAGAACGCGACCGCGGCGACGACCGACCACAGGAGCACGATGCCGATCCTGCGGGCGGGGATCCTGAGCTCCTCGGCCGACTGCGGGATGACGTCGAAGCCGACGAAGAAGAACGGGACGACAGCGATGACGGCGACGATCCCGGCCACGGGGGTGGCGCCGGCGCCGAAGAAGGGCTCGGCGTTCGCGGTCTCGCCGCCGACGAAGATGCCGATGACGAACAACAGCATGACGAACACGATGAAGAGGACGACGAAGGTCTGCACGAGCGAGGCGACCTTGACGCCACGGATGTTCACCCAGGTGATGATCGCCGCGATCGCGGAGCCGATGAGGGCCCAGATCAGACCGACCTCGTAGCCGGCGACCGTGTACATCGGCACCGCCTCGGTGAGGCCGGGGATCATGTACCCGAAGGTCCGGGGAGCCGCCACGGCCTCGAAGAGGACGACGGAGATGTAGCCTCCGGCGATCGCCCAGGATCCGAAGACACTCGCCTTCGGCCCCATGGCGCGGATGAGGTAGTTGTGCTCGCCTCCGGCCAGTGGCATGGCGGAGACGAGTTCGGAGTAGACGAGGCCGACGAGGACCATGATGACGCCGCCGATGCCGAAGGCGATGACGGCGCCGGCCAGGCCTGCGTCGTCCAGCCAGCCACCGGTACTCGTGATCCAGCCGAAGCCGATCATCGCGCCGAAGCCGAAGAGGAGGGTCTCGAAGGAACCGAGGACCTTGGCGAAGCCGCGGTCGTGGGGAGTCGATGTGAGTGCGCTCATAATGGGCCTATTGTGCACGCTTCCTGTTGCCCCTGTGGGTCGACACACGTGATCGGGGTCTCATGTGTGCAGGCCTTCAGGTGGTGATGACTTCTGAGCGAGTCGATGTCGGCCGGTCCGGGAGTACCCGCCGCCGACCGACAGGAGTACATTCGGCCCGGTGAGCGGACTCCGTGTTCCCGCCCCGGTGCTCCGGGTGGTCGGTACCTTCCTCGTCGCCCTGTTCCTCGGCACGGGCCTCCTCATGGTTCCTGCGGCGACGACCGCGCCCGGCGGCATCGGCCTGCTGCCGGCCTTTTTCACCGCGACCTCCGCGCTCAGCGTCACCGGGCTCGTCGTCCTCGACACCGGCACCGACTTCACCGGCCTGGGGCAGGGCGTGATCCTCGGGCTCATCCAGATCGGCGGGATGGGCGTCATGCTCGTCACTGTCCTCCTCGGCATGCTCGTCGCCCACCGCGTCGGCCTGGCCCAGCGCCAGACCGTGCTCCTGGAGACCAAACAGACCGATGCCCTGGGCGACACCCGCGGGGTCGTCACGCGGATCGTCGTCTTCTCCCTCGCCGCCGAGGCGCTCGTCGCCGCGGTCCTCTCCGCGCGGTTCGCATAGGGGTACGGGGAGCCCTGGTCGCGGGCCGTGTGGGACGGCGTGTTCCACGCCGTCTCGGCCTTCAACACCGCCGGGTTCGCACTCCGGGCCGACAGCGTGACGGTGTGGGCGCAGGACCCGCTCGTGATCCTCACGATCTCCGCGGCGGTGATCACCGGCGGACTCCGTTTCCCCGTCCTCGTCGAGCTCGTCCGGCGCTACCGCTTCTCGCTCTCGTGGTCGCTCACCACCCGGTGCGTCCTCGTCCTCAGCCCGGTGCTCCTGCTGGCCGGCACCGTGTTCTTCGCTGCCCTCGAATGGCGGAACCCGGCGGTGTTCGGGGACATGGGCACGGGTGGGAAGATCCTGGGCTCGTTCTTCCAGTCGACCGTCACCCGGACCGCCGGATTCAACTCCGTCGACATCGCCGAACTCCACCCCGTCACGTGGTTCGGGTTCGACGTCCTCATGTTCGTCGGCGGGGGTCCCGCGGGGACGGCCGGTGGCATCAAGATCACGACGGCGGCGGTCCTCGCCGCGATGGCCTGGACGGAGATCACCGGTGGGCGCGCGGTCAACCTGTTCGGCCGCCGGATCGCGCGTGACGTCCACCGGCAGGCGACCACCGTCGTCGTCCTCACGCTCGGTGTCGTCTACTCGGCGACCATGACCCTCATGCTCCTCGACCCCCATCTGGGGCTCGACCGGCTGTTGTTCGAGGTCGTCTCCGCCTTCGCCACCGTCGGTCCGTCGACCGGGATCACGGGGGATCTGTCCGACCCCTCCCTGTGCGTCATCGTCCTCGTCATGATGGTCGGCCGTCTGGGGCCGGTCACCCTCGCCACTGCGCTCGCCCTGCAGCGTCGGGACCTCAAGTACGAACTACCGAAGGAACGCCCGCTCATCGGTTGAGCGGCACGAAGGAGCAGACATGAGTGGATCGTGGTGGGGCCGTGCCGGGTCCTTCTTCATCGGGGAGGCCGATCGCCTGGCCGCGGGCGGGGCCGTCGCCGTCATCGGACTGGGTCGGTTCGGCGGGGCGCTCGCCCGGGAACTGTCCCGTATCGGTGTCGACGTCATCGGGATCGACGCGGCCGAGGCGGTCGTCGACGAGTACCGCGACGTGCTCGCCTTCACGGCACGCGGTGACGCGACGGACGAGGACATGCTCCGGCAGCTGGGGGTCCACGAGGCCGACATCGCCGTCGTGTGCATCGGTTCCGATCTCGAGGCGAGCATTCTCGCGGTCTCACGCCTGCTCAAGTTCGGCGGGGGTGCTCCCATGAAGGGTGCGCCCGTGACGGGCGTGCGGACGACGGGCACGGAGGGTACCGGGAAGCGGGCCGCCGGGAAGGGGCCGCGCATCTGGGCGAAGGCGATCAGCGAACCCCATGCGGAGATCCTCACCCAGATGGGCGTGAGCCACCTCGTGAGACCCGAGCGGGACATGGGCACCCGACTTGCACACCTGCTGCGTTCCCATCTGCACGATTTCGTCGGTATCGACGAGGACTTCGCGGTCGCCCGGATGGCGGTCCCGGCCCACGCCGTCGAATGGACGCCCCGCAAGCTCGCCGTCCGCGAGAAGTACGGGGTCACGGTCGTCGCCGTGCGGCGGGGGCGCCCGGAGGACACCCAGGTGATCGGGGACGACGACGGCGGGCTCGGAGGGAGCTGGCGCCTGGTCGACGACGAGACCACCCTGTACTACGAGGACGAGATCCTCCTCGCGGGGCCACCCTCCGGCCTCGAATCCTTCGCCGACCGCTGAACCACGGGCATCGCCGGACCGTGTCACCTACCTGCTCGCCGAGCGTCCCGACGTCTCCTGCGACATCGGCCCGGCCCCGCCGCTCGACCGACCCCCGACCTCCGACCGGTCCCGCCGGCCGGCGCTCCGGCGCGCCTTCGTGTTGGCGCCTGCCGTGCTCCTGTCCGGTGCGCTGCTCACGGGTCTCGTCGGGACGGCCGCCACCGCCGGGATCGGACCCGTGGACGTCGTCGCCACCGCGTCGTCCCCCGCCGCCGAGGCGCCCTCCTGCTCCGCCACGCCCGTCACCCCGGGTGCCTGTGACGCCGGTGCGCGTGGTGACGTGGACGAGGCCGGTGGCACCGTCGTCGCCCCGGAATCGCTCACGGTGAGCGGGGTCCGGACCCTGCCGGCCCCGGCGACCCAGGAGATCCTCGACCGGATGGAGGACCGACTCGACACGGACGGGTCCGGCGTCGCCCGGAGCGACGGGGTGTAGGACGGGGAGGTCCGAGCCGATACGGACGCCGCGGACCCGGGCGGAACCGCCGACGAGGCGCCCGCGGAGAATTCCGTCGACACCTGGGATCCCGCCGCGGGCGTGGACACCGACGGCGAGACCGGGGCCGGTGAGGAGGTCGTGTCCGGAGGGCAGGGCGCCTCGGCGGGACGAACGGCGGTTCGGGCCCCGTGTACACGTGGCTCACCGAGCACGCCGGCGACCACGGCTGGGAGAACCCCGACTGGGCCAAGGGCGGCTACGAGCCCTGGCACTGGGAGTACGTCCCCGCCCGCCAGCAGATCCGCGGGTACTGAGTACCCGGCTGCCAGGCGCCGTGACGACGACCTCGATGTCGTTCGACGAGCCTCTTGTCTCGTAGTCATCAGTGAGGACGAGACAAGAGGCTCGTCATATTGCACTTTGCTCGTAGGCGCGGGCTGCCGGCCGCCCGGTACCTCAGTGCGTCACGACGATGAGCACGGCGAGCACCGCGAGGACGGAACCGGCCACGAGGTCGATGACGCCCGGTCCCTTCGGGCTGTTGATCCAGCGGCCCACCTTCGCGGCGACCCCGACGAGCAGCAGCGAGTACACGAAGATCGTCACGGCGAGTGTGGCGACGAGCAGCACGTAGTCGACCGCGCCGGGTGCCGCCGGCAGGAAGGGCGGCAGGAGCGCGAGGAAGAACAGGCCCGTCTTCGGGTTCGTGATGCCGGAGAGGATCCCCGTCATGTAGGGGTTCCGGTCGGTCTTCGATCGCACCTGCCGTGCCGACTGTGCCCCGGCGGGCTCTGACATCACGGTGTTCGGTGCAGATGCCGTGTTCCGGAACGCGGCATCTGCGCCGAAGTCCGTGATCTCGCCGCCGGACGTGTCGGTCCGGCCGGTCGATCCGGAGACTCCGGCCGGGACGGGTGCGTGCAGAGGGCGGGGCGCCTCGACGGCGGTGGCGAGGTCGGCGGTGCCGGCAGCGACCTCCACGACCGTGCGGGAGCCCGGGTCGGGGCGGACCTCGCGCAACTGGCGGCGGCCGGACAGGATGCTCGTGATCCCCAGGTACAGCAGATACGCGGCGCCGAGGTACGTGAGGACCTCCAACAGCCAGGGGAGTGCGTCGAGGAGCGCGCCGAGCACGGTGAGCGTGAGGACCGCCCACAGGACGATCCCGGTCGCCACCGCACAGGAGTAGAGGAATCCCGGGCGCCATCCCTTCGACCCGAACCGCAGGGTGAGGAAGGTGTCCGGACCCGGTGTCACCGCCAGGACGACGGCGGCGCCGAGGAATGCGAGGTATTCGGCTCCGGTCATGGCGGTGCCTCCTTCCGGGAGGTGGGGTGCGGGACGCGCGGACATCACCGCGCGGGACGGAACAGGACCGATCATCCCGGTTCCGGACCATCCTCGAAAAGCACACGGAGCCGAACGATCGTGCGGTTCCGCTGCATGGTCGCCTCCGACGCGCGCACCGGATTCCGGGGCAGGATGGACACATGTGGAATCTCGACCGGTTGCGGGTGTGGCGGGCCGTCGTCGCGGCGGGCTCCGTCAACGGTGCCGCGCGGAACCTGCAGGTCGCGCCGGCCGGCGTCAGCCAGCACATCATCGCGTTGGAGAAACAGGTGGGGATCCCCCTCTACCACCGGTCCGGCCGGGGGATCGAGATCACGGAGGCCGGTCGTCGCCTGGCCGAGGGGTCCGACGACCTGTTCGTCGCCTCGCGTCGCCTCGACGGGGTGCTCGACGACCTGCGTGCCGGCCCCGGGACGCGCGTGCGGATCGGGTGTTTCTCCTCGGCGGCCAAGGAGTGGATCCCCGAGGTCCTCGGCGAGACCGCCGCCCGCCACCCGGAACTGCGGTTCACCATCCAGTCGAACGAGCCGCTGCCCCTGCCCGACCGCGACTCGGTCGACATCGACATCGGCAACGAACTCGCCCACCTGGGACCGGAGGTCGTCGAGGGCTACACCCGTCACGTCGTCACAGAGGACCCCTACGTCATCGTCGTCCCCGACCGTCACCGTCTGGCGCAGCGGGCCGAGGTGCCGCTCGCCGACCTCGCAGAAGCACCCCTCATCGACCTCGACGTCACCGGTTCGACGTCCGGCAGCGCGATCGACCACGCGGTGGCCTCGGCGGGGTTCGTGCCGCGCTACGTCGCCGGCGCCGAGGACCACTACGCCGGGATCGCCATGGTCGAGGCGGGCGTGGGTCTCACCATCCAACCGGCGCTCGCCGTCCGGAGCCTGCCGAGGGGCCTGGTGAGCCGCCCACTCGTCGACCCGACCCCGGTCCGCCGGATCGTCCTGCAGGTGAAGAAGTCCGTCGAACACGTCGCCCACATCGACTTCCTCGCCCGCGAGGTGCTCCGCGTCGGCGTGGCCTCCTGAACCCTCCTGTACTCTGCCGGGCCCCGCAGCCCGTTCCTGCGAGGGAGATGTCGTTCGACGGGACTCTTGTCTCGTACTCCCGCAGGACTACGAGACAAGAGTCCCGTGAAACGACATCTCCCTCGTCGTCTCCTCCACCGTGAGGTCGAGGAACCGCGCGCCCACGCGTTCCAGCCGTGTCCGGCACAGGTCGGCGATCGTGACCGTGCCCTCTCCCGTACCGGTCCCCGCTCCCGAGGCGCCCTGCCCGGGACCGTTCCCCGTGCGGTCGGCAGTCCCGGGGGCGGGCGCCTCGGCGGCGGGTCCGGTTCCTGCGGACACCGTCCCCTCCGCACCCAGCCGGGCACCTGCCACGGTCCGCAGCTCCTCGGTCTGCTGGACGAGCACGAACCGACGGGAGCCACCGTCGAGCGCGTTGAGCTCGTGGACGGCCTGCGCAGTGGTCCCGGACCCGGCGAAGAAGTCGAGGACGATCGCGTCCCGGTCGAAGAAGGTCTGGGACCGCACCAGCTCACGCAGCAGCGACACCGGTTTGGGGTACCCGAAGGTACCGCCGAGCCCGAGGGCCTCCAGGTCGTCGCGACCCTCCTGCCCGAGCGCCCGGATGATCGAGTACATCTTCGAGCTCGCCTGCTCTGCGGGGGTCAGCCGCACGACGGCGTGCTTCCCCGCGTCACCCCAGGGCTGCAGTCGGTAGAGCCCCGATTCCAAGCCCGCGTCGATCTCCGCCTTCTTCGCTTCTCCGCGGGCTTCGAGGACGTCCTCGTACATGAGCCGCCGTTCCTGCCCCCGGGTGTACTTGCCGAAACTCACCCGCAGCACGTCGTCCTCGACCAGGTACCGCTGTCCGTCGATCGTCGCGTACCGCGCGGGCTTCTGCTTCTCGCGCAGGAAGGGACCGACCGAGGCGGCCTCGCGCGCCCACACGTGCACGTAGTCGTGGCCGCGCACCCACCGCTTCGCCTGGCCGCCGCCCTTGGCCCGTTGGTGGACGAGCGCGCCCAGGTAGTTCTCCTCGCCGAACACCTCGTTCCCGAGCAACACCATGTGCCCGCTCTCCCGGTCGTCCACCTGCACGAACACGACCCCGTCCGGCCGCAGGAGGTCCGCGGTGAGCCGCAGCCGCGGCAGCATCATCGACATCCACCCGGCGTGCCCGCTCGCCCCGAAGGTGTCGCGATAGGGCAGCACGTTGCCCGTGTTGTACGGCGGGTCGATGTACACGACCTTCACCGCATGCGCGTGCGTGCGCCGCAGCGCGTGGAGCGCCGGCAGGTTGTCCGACTCGATCACGAGGTCGTGCTCCTGCAGATCCGCCGGCAGCGCACCGTCCCCGCTCCCGAGGCGCCCTGTCCTTCCGAGGTGCTCTGTCCTTCCGAGGTGGCCTGTCCTGGGCACCAACCGTAGGTCCGGGTGGGGCTCGGCGAGCGCCTCGGCGGCGGTCCTGCCCTCCCAGTCGAGGGACACGGAGACGGTCACGGGGGTCCCTTCGGAGGTTCGGCGGGGCGGGAGCACACCCGCGCGGGCCCAGGCTTCGTGGAAGTCGCTTGTGGGCGCGGGTGAATGAGGCGAGGATAACCCACATGAGCTCTGACATCCCCCGGACCATCCACGTACCCAAGGTGCAGCGCGCGGCCGTCATCGGCGCGGGCATCCTCGGCACCGCCGTCGCCCGCGAACTCACCCGCCGGATCCCCGAGGTCGAGGTGACGGTGTTCGAGAAGGAGCTCACCGTCGCCGGGCACCAGACGGGGCACAACTCCGGGGTGGTGCACGCGGGCCTCTACTACCAGCCGGGATCGCTCAAGGCGCGCCTGTGCCGACGGGGTGTGGAGATGCTCGTGCCCTACGCCGCCGAACACGGGGTGCCCTACGACGAGTGCGGCAAGCTCGTGGTCGCCCAGGACACCGACGAGGTCGACCGTCTGGAGGCGATCTTCGAGAAGGCGAAGGCCAACGGGGTCCCGCACGTGAAGCTGCTGGACCGTCACCAGATGCGCGAGGTCGAGCCGCACGTGCGCGGTGTGCTGGCGCTGCACAGCCCGCACACCGCGATCATCGACTACCCGGCGCTCACCCAGGCCTTCGCCTCCGATGTCGAGGCGGCCGGTGGCGAGTTCCGGTTCGGGTCCGAGGTCGTCCGCCTCGACACCCTCGGCGACGAGGTGCGGGTGGCCCTCGCGGTGCCCGGGGCCGACGGTTCCAAGCTCACCGAGGACGGTGGGGCCTTCGATCTCGTCGTCACGTGCGCGGGACTCCAGGCCGACCGCCTGGCGACGGCGAGCGGGCTGGAGAAGGACCCGCGGATCGTCCCCTTCTACGGCGACTACTTCCTCGTGCCGGGCAAGGCCGCCGAGGTGGTCAAGGGCCTCATCTACCCCGTCCCGGACCCGGCGTACCCGTTCCTCGGCGTGCACCTGACCCGGCGCACCGACGGTGGCCTCATGCTCGGACCCAATGCATTCCTGTCCTTCGGGCGCGAGGCGTACTCCGCCCGTCAGGCCTTCAGCCGGGAGAACCTGCAGCAGACGGCCTCGGACCTGTTCTCGACGGCCGGGTTCGGCGGGTTCTGGAAGTTCGCGAAGGACAACGTGAAGGCGGCGGTCCGGGAGTCGCGGACGGCGCTCTCGCCGGCGGCGTTCATCGAGGAGGCGCGGAAGTTCGTACCCGAACTCGACGGCACCCAGGTGGTCAAGGGGCCGCGCGGGGTGCGGGCGCAGGCGATGAACCCGGACGGGTCGCTCGTCGACGACTTCGTGTTCTCCACGCGGGGGCGGCTCACGCAGGTGCGCAACGCGCCCTCACCGGCGGCCACGAGCTCTATGGCGATCGCCGAGTACGTGGTGGACAAGGCCCTGGAGTCGGTGGGCTGAGCCCTCAGACCGAGGGGGTGAGCGCCCGGTCGACGAGGGCGGCCAGGTCTTCTGCGGCCTTGGTAAGCACCTCGGCGGGCCGGGTCAGGCATTCCTCGACGGGGGCATGGGAGTCCATGGTCACCAGGCCGGCGAGGCCCAGGTCGGCGGCCGCATCGGCCGGGAACTCGCTCGATCCCGCGACCACGAGGACCGGCAGTCCGCGCTCGCGGGCCTTCTCGACGACCCGGCCGGGGCCCTTGCCGTTGAGGCTCTGGGAGTCGAACCGGCCCTCGCCGGTGACGACGACCTCGGCACTCGCGAGCGCGGCGTCGAACCCGAGCAGGTCGAGTACGTAGTCGGCACCGCTCGCGGACTCGTCCGCGCATCCCTCGCACCCGAGGACGGCCAGGGCCGCGAAGCCCACACCGCCGGCGGCACCGGCACCGGAGTGGCGCAGGTGCACGCCGCCGCCGGGGACGAGCGAGGCGTAGTGGGCCAGGGCCGCGTCGAGACGGGCGACCTCGGCGGGGCCGGCGCCCTTCTGCGGGCCGTAGACCGCGGCGGCGCCGTCCTCTCCGAGGAGAGGGTTCATGACGTCCGAGGCGAGCGTGAAGTCGGCGTGGCCGCTCTCGATCCGCGGGTCGAGGTCGCACATCTCGACCTCGACGAGCTGTTCGAGACCGACCCCGCCGTCGGGGACCGGGGCGCCGTTCGCGTCGAGCAGTTTCACTCCGAGGGCCGCGAGCATCCCCGCACCACCGTCGGTCGTGGCGGACCCGCCGATCCCGAGGACGATCCGGGAGCACCCGGTGTCGAGGGCGGCCTTGATCATCTCGCCGGTGCCCCGGGTCGTCGCGGTGAGCGCGGTCGTGGCATCGGGTCCGTCGGGCAGAAGCGCGAGGCCGGAGGCCTGCGCCATCTCGATGACTGCGGTGTCGTCGTGGGAGGCCCAGGTCGCTTCGACGGGTTCCCCGAGCGGATCGGTGACGGTGAGGGTGTGGGGAGTGTAGCCACGGGCGAGTGCGGCGGCCACGGTGCCGTCGCCCCCGTCCGCGATGGGCAGGGAGAGGGTTTCGTGCCCACGACCCACGAGTGGCCGGGAGAGGACGTCGGTGACCTCCGCGGCGGTGAGGGTGCCCTTGAACTTGTCGCAGGCGAGCAGCACGCGCATGTGTTCCTCCGAATCTTTGCGATCCCTGGGAACTCTAGTGACGCCCTTGCACGATTCCCACAAAAGGTGATCAATGTCCCGAACCGGGCGTGAGGGGCACGACATCGGTGAATTCCGGGGAAACCGCAACCATCGGCCGGGTCACGGCAGGAGGGGGAAATACGACGATTCCGTCGCTACGGAGCGTTCCGGGAACCCGCTGCCGCAGGCAGAAAAAAGCCACGACGGCCACACGTGTTTCAGCCTGACCGCCGCGGTGAACCGATCATACATACGGGAGGGTGCATGAATGAACCCGTGAAGCCCCGTATCGGGTAACGATTCGGTCGATTTCGCCGCACCGCCCGGTGGAGGTATCGCTCAGGCGGTGGGGTGCCGGGGGTCGGGCGGCGTCGAACTCAGACCGCCAGGCGGCGTGCCTTCCTCGCCTCGTGGCCGTGCTTGGTCGGGTTCATGAGCGTGACGAACACGTTGACCAGGAGCGCCGCGATCGTCGTGCACGCGACGGGCACCAGGAAGGACGGCCGGGCACCGAACGCGTCGATCGCCATGCCGCCGACGGCGGACCCGGCCGCGGCGCCGGCGCCCATGAAGGTCGTCATCCACGCGAACGCCTCGGTGAGACGACCGGTCGGGGCGAGGGCCTTGACGGACGTCGAGGTCGAGATGAGCGCGGGTGCGATCCCGGCCCCGGCGACGAAGAGGAGGCCCATGAATCCCCAGAAGTTCGCGGGGATGAGCAACAGCCACGTGAGCGCGGCGTAGAAGGTGACGGCCATCGCCTGGCGCCGGTGGGTGGGGATCTTCCAGTCGATCGCCCCGAAGACCAGGCCGGCGAACAACGACCCGAGTGCGAAGGCGGCGAGCAACAGGCCGGACAGTTCCTTGTGCCCCTGTTCCTCGGCGAAGGCCACGGCGACGACGTCGATCGCCCCGAAAGCGGCACCCAGGAGGAAGTGGGCGACGACCGTGAGCAGGATGCCGGGGTTCGACAGCACCTTGCCCTTGAGGACCTTGTCGGTCTCCTTCGGCACGGCCGGCGGTTCGGTGTCCGTCTGCCGGTAGAGCAGGAAGCTGCCGACCGTCGTCGTGAGGATCGACAGGATGAGCCCGGCCGGCGGGAACAGGGCCGTGGCGAGTGCCGTGACGATGATCGGGCCGGAGACGAAGAGGATCTCGTCGAGCACCGCCTCCCAACTGAACGCCAGGTCCAGTTGCTTGGGGGTCCGCGTCACGTGGCTCCAGCGGGCGCGGATGAGCGACCCGACCGCACCGATCGAGGCACCGGCGATCGCCGCGAACACCCCGGTCACCAGCAGTGGCAGCCCGGCGTAGACCGTCAGCATGAGCAGCACGATGGCGCTCACGTTGATCACGCACAGGGGGACCATGACCTTCGCCTGGCCCAGCCGGTCGATCCGCTTCCCGTGGAAGGGATTGGCCAGTGCCTGGGCGAGGAAGTACGCGGCGACCACGCCACCGGCCGTCCCGTAGGACCCCGTCACACCCTGCACGAACAGCAGGATGCCGAGCCCCAGGAACGAGATCGGGAAACGCGCGATGAGCCCGGCGATGGAGAATGCGAGCGCCCCGGGCAGAGCGAGAATCTCGCGATAACGGCCTGTCACCCGGACAGCCTAGGCCCGGGACACGGCCCGCCGCCCCCTTTCGAGAGCGAACTCACGCCTCAGCCGATGACGCCGTCGACGACGGCCTTGGCCTCCTCCTGCACCTGCCTGAGATGGTCGGCGCCCTTGAAGGACTCCGCGTAGATCTTGTAGACGTCCTCGGTGCCGGACGGGCGGGCGGCGAACCAGGCGTCGTCGGTCGTCACCTTGAGGCCGCCGATGGCCGCGCCGTTGCCGGGCGCCTCGGTGAGCTTGGCGGTGATGGGTGCGCCGGCGAGGGTGTCCGCGGTGACCTGCGCGGGGCTGAGCTTCTTGAGCGCCACCTTCTGCTCGCGGGTGGCCGGGGCGTCGACACGGGCGTAGGCGGAGACACCGAACTCCTCCTCCAGCTCGCGGAACCGCTGGGACGGGGTCTTGCCGGTGGTCGCCGTGATCTCCGCGGCCAGCAGACACAGCAGGATCCCGTCCTTGTCGGTCGTCCAGGTCCTCCCTTCGAAGGTGAGGAAGCTGGCGCCGGCGGACTCCTCGCCGCCGAAGCCGACGGTGCCGTCCGTGAGGCCGGGGACGAACCACTTGAAGCCGACGGGCACCTCGAGGAGCTTCTTCCCGCGGGCGGCGGCCAGCCGGTCGATGATCGAGGAGGAGACGAGCGTCTTGCCGATCGCGGTGTCGGCCGCCCACTGCTCACGGTGGGAGAACAGGTGGTCGATCGCGACGGCCAGGTAGTGGTTGGGGTTCATGAGGCCGGCGTCGGGGGTGACGATGCCGTGGCGGTCGGCGTCGGCGTCGTTGCCGGTGGCGATGTCGTACTTGTCCTTGTTCCCTATGAGGGAGGCCATCGCGTGGGGCGAGGAGCAGTCCATGCGGATCTTCTCGTCCCAGTCGAGGGTCATGAAGCGCCAGGTCGGGTCGACGACGGGGTTGACGACGTCGAGGTCGAAGTTCCAGCGCTCGCCGATCGCCGCCCAGTAGTCGACGCTCGCGCCGCCCAGCGGGTCCGCGCCGATGTGCAGGCCGGAGTTCGAGATCGCTTCCATGTCGAGGACCTCGCCGAGGGCGTCGACGTAGGAGGCGACGAAGTCGAAGTTCGTCGTGTTGTCCAGGTGGTAGGCGCGCTGGAAGGGGGCGCGGGGGATCTTTTCCCACCCGGCCTCGAGGAGGGCGTTCGCGCGGTCCTCGATCCACCCGGTGACGTCGGAGTCCGCGGGGCCGCCGTGCGGCGGGTTGTACTTGAAGCCGCCGTCCTGCGGTGGGTTGTGCGAGGGCGTGATGACGATCCCGTCGGCCAGGCCCTGCGGGGAGCCTGCCGCGGCCGAGGCGCCCAGTCCCTGGTTGTGCCGGATGACCGCGTGGGACAGGGCCGGGGTGGGGGTGTAGCCGTCGCGCTCGTCGATCATCGTGGGGACGTCCGCGGCGGCGAGGACCTCGAGGGCGGTGAGGAAGGCCGGTTCCGACAGGGCGTGGGTGTCACGGGCCAGGTAGACGGGGCCCGTGTAGCCCTGGCCGGCGCGGTACTCGATGATCGCGGCGGTGATCGCGGCGATGTGCGCCTCGTTGAACGACCCGGTGAAACTCGACCCGCGATGACCCGAGGTGCCGAAGGCCACCCGCTGGGCGGGATCGGCGGGGTCCGGGACGAGGTCGTGGTAGGCGTCGAGGAGCGCCTGGACGTCGACCAGGTCGGATTCTTCTGCAGGAAGGCCGGCACGCGTAGTCATGGCGCCCACATTGCCACGAGATGAGGCACCGGAGTAGCCCGGTCCACCGGGTGTCTCGGATGCCGGGCAGCGGGCCCGGGGAGTGGATGAGGCCAAGGACACCTGAGAGCGCGGGCGGAGCTCCGCTTGAACGTCGAGCGCGAGGTGAGTGGCGGAATCCTTCGCGGGATCCGCCACTCACCTCGCTCTCGATGGGGTGTGGCCGGGGCCGGTCACATCACCCAGGGTTCCTGGTCGGTCTCGGAGACGATCGGCTTGCCGTGGTCGAGGTTCCACGCGCCCATGCCGCCGTTGACGTTGATCGCGTCGAAGCCGTTCTGGTTGAGCCAGGCGACGGCCTGCCGCGACCGGCCACCGGAGCGGCAGATGACGTACAGGTCCTCGTCCATGGGGACCTCGCCGTAGCGGGCGGGCAGGTCGCCCAGCGGGATGTGCTGGGCGCCGTCGATGTGGCCCGACTTCCACTCGTCGTCCTCCCGGACGTCGAGGATCGGGGCGTCGTCGGGGATCTCGGTGACGTTGACGCTGGGAATATCCATGCGGTCAGTCTAGGGAAGAACCTCGACGGACACAGCGCCCTCATCCCAGCGCTCCTCATCCCAACGCCGCGCGGAGTTCCGTCTTGAGGATCTTCCCGGCCGCGGAGGTCGGCAGGGCGTCGACCACGTGGACCTCACGGATCTTCTGGTAGGGCAGCACACGTTCGGCGACCCAGGCGGAGAACGCCTCGGCGTCGAAGGCCGCCAACCCCTCCGCCCCGCCGGTCGGCACGACGAAGGCGACCGGGATCTCCCCGGCGTCCCCGTCGACCCGACCGGTGATTGCGATCTGCGCGACCTCCGGGTGACCGGCGGCCACGTCCTCCAGTTCCCGCGGGTACACGTTGTAGCCCTTGTAGATGAGCATGTCCTTGGCCCGGTCGTGGATCCGCACGAACCCGTCGACGTCCCGGCTCGCGATGTCCCCGGTCCGCAACCACCCGTCCACGTACTGCGCCGCGGTCTGCTCGGGGGCGTTCGCGTACCCGTCGGTCACCTGCGGCCCGCGGACCCACAGCTCGCCCTCGGAGTCGTCGGGCAGGACGGTGTACCCGTCGGCGTCCCGGATCTCGATCTCGGTGTCGCACACCGGGATCCCGACGGTGCCGGTCTTGCGCAGCGCGTCGCGTGTGAACGGGGAACTCGTCACCATGCACGTGCCCTCGGTGAGCCCGTACCCCTCGGCCACGACGGCATTGGGCATCACCTCGGCGATCCGTTGCATCGCCGTCGAGTCGAGGGGAGCAGCTCCGGAGACCGCCACGCGCATGGACGGCATGGTCGCGCCGGTCTTCCGGTGGTGGTCCGCGAGCGACAGGAACATGGGCGGGTTGCCCGAGGTGTAGCTCGCGTCCCACCGCTGCACGAGCTCGACGAAGGTCTCCGGTCGGAACCGCCCGGCCAGCACGAGCGTGATCCCGCCGAGCAGGAACATGTTCGAGGTCGTGAGCCCCTGGGCGTGGAACAGTGGCGGCACCTGCACCGAGGCCGTCTCGCCGGCCCGGATGAACGGATCCCCGGCCTCCTCGATCGGTACGAGCTCCAGGCGCCCGTCCGCGTCGCGGGCCACCCGCCGGTGCAGACGCCAGGCGACCATCTGCGTGACGTTGCCGAGCACGTTCCGGTGCAGCACCCGCACGCCCTTCGACTTCCCCGTCGTCCCGCCCGTGTACGCGTAGTGCGCCACCGCGTCCGGCTCCTGCAGCACCGGCTCGAAGGCCGCCGCGCTCCCGTCGGCCGTCCGCGCGTCGATCACCGCGTCGAGCATCGCCCAGACGTTCCCCGCTCCCGAGGCGCCCTGGCCTCGACTCCCGGGCGCCGCCTCGGCGGCCCCGTCCTCAGGAGTGGCGCCGGTGAGCGCGTGCGCCCGGGCGACCTCCTCGTCGGTGGCGGACCCGGACCAGCTGGCCGGGGTGACGAGCACCCGGGCAGGGGTGAGATCGTGGGCGATCGCCTCGAGCGGACCCAGGTGGGCGGGGTGGGTGACGACGGCCGAGGCGCCGGCGTCGGCGAGCTGCTCGAGCAGCTTGGGTGCCGGCTGGAGGGGATTCACGAGCGTGACGGCCGCGCCCGTGAACAGTGCGCCGTAGTAGGCCGGGAAGTACCAGTGGGTGTTCGGCATGTGGAGACCGACGACCGAACCGGGCCCGATGCCGTGGGCGGCGAGGTCCGCGGCGACCGCCCGGGCACGGGCCAGGAGTTCGGTGTGGGTGACGACCTCGTCGCCGTCGGCCACGGCGATCCGCGCGCCCCACAGGCGCGCGGAGGTCAGGAGCACCTCCGGCACGGCGCGGGCGGGGAAGTCGAGGTGGGTGGGGATTCCCGAGGGAAAGTAATGCGTCATCGCAGATTTCCTGCCCGTCATGGGGTATGGTGAACGCGTTCGAACTTAACGATCGTTCAGTCACCTGTCAATAGGTTTCCCTCTCCCCCGTGCCGCGAAGAACAGTCACTGTCGACTGTCATTCCGAATCGGTCACGGAAGAGGAGGAACCGGCCGGACGGGTGCACATTGAACCGCATCCCGGGTCCACCCGGGGTACCGCAGACGAGTACGAAGGAGTACCGCCATGCGCAGGACGACTGCTGCATTCACCACTGCCCTCACCGCGTCCCTGGCGCTCGCGCTCACCGCCTGTGCCGGTGGCGCCGGTGGCGGGGGAGCGACCTCCGGGGGAGGCGACGGGGGCGGCGAGGGCTATGCCTGGGACGCATCCGACGAGGAGATCAAGGCGGCCTTCGCCGACATCGACCCCGTGACGATCACCTATCAGCCCTCGGCCCAGTCCGCGGAAGGGATGGACTCCTACCGGGCACTCGGATTCGCCGAGAAGGTCGAGGAACTCTCCGACGGCAAGGTCACCGTCGACATCGTCTACGCGCAGGCGATCGCCGGGTACACGGAGCTCGGCGACGCGCTCGTCGACGGTCGAGTCGACCTCGCGTACATGCTTCCCATCTACCAACCGGACGAGTACCCGGTGTTCCAGAGCTACGTCACCGCGACGACGCTCACCGGCAGCTCGCCGCTCGTCGACGAGCTCGCCGCCAATGCCGCCTTCGGCCAACTGGCGTGGAACGACCCGAACTTCATCGCGGAGTTCGAGGACCAGGGCCTCAAGCCGCTCAACCCCTTCAACGCCGCCGGCGCGATCATGGCGCTGTGCAAGGATCCGCACACGACCGCCGAGGACTGGCAGGGGAACCAGGTCCGGGTCTCCGGCACCGCCCAGACCTCCCAGCTCGAGGCACTCGGCGGCACCCCGGTCTCCCTCCAGTACACCGAGACCTACGAGGCGCTGCAGCGTGGCACCGTCGACTGCACGTTCTCCGCGACCCTGCCGGCCTTCTCCGGTGGCTTCATCGAGGTCGCCCCGAACGTCGGCTACACCTCGGACGTCACCTTCGCCCGCGGGCCCGGCGGCGTCTACGCCGGCAGCGCGTGGGAGACCTGGCCGCTGGCCGTCCAGCAGCTCGTCTTCGACGCGATGGAGGAGGAGTTCTACAACTCCCGGCGGGGTGACCTCGACGCCAACTACGAGGCGGTGCAGGCCTCGGCCGAGCACGGCGGGGCCTTCGAGGAGATCGACTCGGACGTGCAGGACGCCCTGCTCGAGGCCTCCGAGGGCCTCGTCCAGGAGGAGGTCGACGCGGGCATGCTGCCGGAGACGATCTCGGAGGACGTGGCCACGGCGATGGAGACCTGGCGGTCCCACGCGGCGGACCTGGGCTACGAGGACGCCGGTTCCTTCGCCGACTACGACGAGTGGTACCCCAAGGACGACCTGGAGTACCTCAAGCCCTACGCCGAGCGGTACTTCGAAGAGGTGATGGTGCCCCACCGCCCGGGCGCATGATTCCCGGCGCCTCGCTCGCCGAGGTGCCCGGACCCGCGCTCAGGCCGTGGCCGGAGCCTGGTTCCAGGGCATCTTGGCGAGCACCGAGGCCATCGGGCACGAACCGGTGAGAGCGGAGACCGTGAGGCCGGTGCCGATGGCCGCGGCCAGGTACCCGAACTTCGGATTCACGGTCTTCGCGGCGACGAGACCACCGACCACCAGCCCACCTGCGACCAGGCGTACCTGGCGGTCGAGCGCCCAGTGGCGTCCGTCGCCGGCCAAATCGATCGCGCCACCTTCGAGCGCCTCGACGCCGCCGGTGAGGACCCGTGCCGTGAGGCCCTCTCCCTCCAGCATCATCCGGGCCTGTTCGGCGCGGCCTCCGGTCCGGCACACGAGCACGAGGTCCGCGGGGAAGTCCTCGCGCAGTGCCGGCAGTGCGGTCGACAGTTCGTCGAGCGGGATGTTGGTCGAGCCCGGGACGTGCTGGGAGGCGAACTCCGCCGGCGTCCGGACGTCGAGCAGCGCGGGCCCCTCCCCGGAGGCGAGTGCGGACTGCAGGGCGGAAGCGGAAATACTGGTCATGAAGGATCTCCTCGGGAGGTCGGTCAGCTGTGTGAGCGGGTGTGTCGGGGGCGCGACACAGCGCGGGACGAGGTCGGACGGATCGTCCTACCGTACGTGGAAGAGCTCGATCGTGATGACACCGACTCCTACGGCCAGAGTGAACCAGGCGAACCCCTTTCGGAGTCCGATCGCCGGTACCCGCGTGGACAAGGCGATGCCGACGAGGGACCCGGCGACCGCCAGTGCCGCGAAGGTCAGGACGAGGGGCCAGGGGATGTCGACGGGGTCGGTGAGGTGACCGGCGAAAGCGGCGAGTGAGTTGAGGCTGATCACGAGCAGTGAGGTCGCGGAGGCCACCGGCATCGGAAGCCTCGCAGCGATGACGAGCGCCGGCACGATCAGGAAACCACCACCGACGCCCACGACTCCGGTGACGAGCCCCGTGGTCGGTCCGAGACCGAGAAATGTCCGCGTACGGTTCCGCCCGTCACGTTCGGCCCCGCCGGTCAGGCTCGACGGGGGAAACAGCATCCCCCAGGCGCTTGCCACCATCACGAGGCCGAATGTCCACATCAGTACGTCTCCTGGCAAGAACGCTCCTGCCTGCGACCCGATGAGACTGCCGATCACCGAGGCGGCGGCGAACTTCGATCCGATGCTCCAGCGGATCCTGCCGAGTAGGTGCATGCGCCAGGTACCCAGGGCGCTCGTCGCACCGACCACGACGAGGGAGGCGACGATCGCCTCGCGCGGTGCGAGTCCCGCCACATGGGTGAGGATCGGGACCGTGAGGATCGCTCCACCCCGCCGAGGAGTCCGAGCAGCAGCCCGACCACCACGGCGAGTGTGAGCGCGCCGGCGAGAAGCGGAGTCACGTCGCGGTGGTCGCGGGGACGGACCCGTCGAGCGCGGCCCAGGCGCTGTAGCTCCCCTTGATCTCGACGACCTCGTGCCCCGCGCGGCGCAGGGCGGATGAAACCACCGCGTTGCGGAGACCCGCTTGGCAGTAGGTGTACAGGGTCTCCGTGCCCGGGGTGGGCAGATCGTGAAGGTGCCACATCACTCTGCCCCCGGAAAGATTGACGGCTCCGGGAAGATGACCACGCGTGTATTCGGACGAGTTCCGGACGTCGAGCAGGAGACCCCCGTCCGTGAGGGCGGCGTCGAGGTCCTCGGGTTCGATGACTTCCGGAGGGGTGAGCGCGAGTCCGTCGAGTGAGGAGATGTACCCGGTGACAGAATCGATCCCGACGCGACGCAGGTGATCGCGGTATGCCGAGGCTTCGTCCGCGTCGGCGGCGAGGACGACGATCGATCGCTTCTCCCGCGCGGGGTCGACGATCCACGATGCGAAGCTCGCGGACTTCGGGAGGCCGGGGATCGTGAGACTGCCCTTCACCGTGCCGGCGTGGACTTCTCCGTGACCACGGGTGTCGAGGAGGATCACGGTGTCGTCCGCCATTGCCGCCGTCAGGGACTCGGCGGAGTGTTCGACGAGGTCCTCGGCGTCGGGGAGAAGAACGGGGCCGGTCCTGTTCTCGACCTTCATTCGTGCGAAGTATGCGTGTGGGTCCGGCTGGTCGGACAGCACGTGGTCGACGAAGCCCTCCATATCGCCCTCGGCGAGGAAAGGTGCCCACCAGCTGAAGGTACGTTCGTAGCCGACGGTGGTCGTCGGCACGGCGCCGAGGGATTTCCCGCAGGCGGAACCGGATCCGTGCCCCGGGAGTACCTGGACGTAGTCGGGGAGGGTGAGGAACACGTCACGCAGGCTGAGGAACAGGTCCTGTGCGCCGCGGAATCTCGTATCGACCCCGCCGGCGGCGGCATCGAGCAGGTCGGGCCGTCCCACTTCGCCGACGAACACGAAATCGCCGGTGAGCATGAATCCCGGCTTGTCGGCCTGGGCTCCGTCGGTGATGAGGAACGACATGTGCTCCGGTGTGTGGCCCGGAGTGTGGACGGCCTCGACGGTGATGTTGCCCAGCTGGATCCGATGGCCGTTCTTCATCCGGGTGGCCCCGTCGAATTCCGTGCCATAGGTCCAGTCGGGTCCACCTTCGTCCGACACGTACATCTGCGCGCCGGTGGCGCGGGCGAGTTCGCGGGTGCCGGAGAGGTAGTCGGCATGGATATGGGTCTCCGTCGCACCGGTGATCGTCATTCCGTGGGCCGTCGCTATGCGTTCGTAGACGGCATGGTCGCGACGGGGGTCGACGACGAGGGCCTTCCCTTCGGCCTGACAGCCGATGAGGTAGCTCGCCTGAGCGAGGTCCTCGTCATAGATGCGTTCGAGAAGCATGAAGGACTTCCTTCCGGAAGTGTCGTGAAGAGCGTGTGGTGGGTGGAGGGTGCGCTCAGCGGCCGAACAGCCTGGACAGGAGTCCCGGCCGTGCGGCCTTCGCCCTGTCGATCTCGGACTGCGAATGCTCGCCGTTGCACCACTGGCCTCGGGGGACGGAACTCTTCACGGAATCGATGTGCATCCCACAGCCGGTCCATGTGGTCTTGTGGCAGGTGGGGCACGTGGTGGCACGGCACATGTGGATCTCCTGTCTTTATACCCCTGGGGGTATTTACGATGATGCAGTGAATATACCCGGGGGTGTATCCTGGATGTCAAGTGCTCCCGCCGATCCGCGCGCTCGTGATGCGACGGTGGGACCCGGAGTACCCTGAGGGCGCACGTGACGTGCAGGAGAGGAGAATCGTCGTGGAGTCCACGGATACGACATCGGGAGCTGCTGGTCATGACCCGGAGGCGAAGCGGAAGATCGTGAATCGCCTGCGTCGGGCCCAGGGGCAGTTGGCAGCGGTCATCGCGGCCGTCGAGGCCGGGGAGGACTGTCGCGCGGTCGTCCAGCAGCTGTCAGCGGTGTCCAAGGCTGTCGATCGCGCGGGTTTTCTCGTGATCTCCACCGCCCTCCAGGACTGCCTCGCGGATCCCGACGCGGACGGTGGGCCGAAGCCTGCGGAACTCGAGAAGCTCTTCATGTCTCTGGCCTGAACGTCGGTGGACGCTGGTAGGCCCGGTGGACGTACGAGACCCCCGACCTGATGGTCGGGGGTCTCGTACGTCCACCGGGCCTACCAGCGTCCACCGACGTTCAGGCCAGAGACATGAAGAGCTTCTCGAGTTCCGCAGGCTTCGGCCCACCGTCCGCGTCGGGATCCGCGAGGCAGTCCTGGAGGGCGGTGGAGATCACGAGAAAACCCGCGCGATCGACAGCCTTGGACACCGCTGACAGCTGCTGGACGACCGCGCGACAGTCCTCCC
>NZ_JBDIUY010000008.1:0-27352 GCF_040212315.1 Brevibacterium litoralis
CGGGGTGTGCAGCCGCCCGGTCGATGCCTTCTGCGCCCGCTCGACGTAGTCGAACAGGCGGTCCTTGTAGTCCGGATGTGCACAGTTCTCGATGATCTTCCGTGCCCGTTTCACCGGCGAGGTGCCCCGCAGGTCGGCGATACCCTGCTCGGTGACGATCACGTGGACGTCATGCTCCGTGTGGTCCACGTGGGAGGCCATCGGGACGACGGCGGAGATCGCGCCGTTCTTCGCCCCCGAGGGGCTCACGAAGAAGTTGAGGAACGCGTTCCGGGCGAAGTCACCGGATCCGCCGATCCCGTTGATCATCTGACCACCGAGGACCTGCGTGGAATTCACGTGTCCGTAGATGTCCGTCTCGACCATGCCGTTGATCGCGATGACACCCAGACGACGGACGATCTCCGGGTGGTTGGACATCTCCTGCGTGCGCAACAGGATCTTGCCCTTGAACGACTCGATGTTCGCGTTGAAGTACTCGGCCATCTCCCGCGACAGGGAGAACGAGGTCGCCGAGATCGCGTCGAACTTGCCGCTCTCCAGCAGCCGGAGCATCTCGTCCTGGATCACCTCGGTGTAGGCCGTGAGGTGCTCGAACTCGGAGGCCTGGAGACCGGCGAGCACGGCGTTGGCGACGTTGCCGATCCCCGACTGCAGGGGCAACAGGTTCTCCGGCATCCGCCCGGCCTGCACCTCGTGCCGCAGGAAGTCGATGAGGTGGTCGGCCATCGCCTGTGACGTGTCGTCGATCGGGGCGAAGTTGTTGTCGCGGTCCGGCGCGTGCGTCTTCACGACGGCCACGACCTTGGCCGGGTCCACGTGCAGGTACGGGTCGCCGATCCGCTGGGTGGGCTCCAGGATCTGGATCGGGTTCCGGTGGGGCGGCAGCTTGGTCCCGTAGTAGACGTCGTGGAAACCCTCGTATGCGCGCGGCTGCCACTCGTTGACCTCGATGATCACCCGCTCGGCCTGGTCGAGCCACGTCTTGTTGTTGCCCACGGCTGAGGACGGCACGATCAGTCCGTTCGGCAGGACCGCGGTCGCCTCGACGACGGCCACGTCCAGCCGACCGTGGAACCCGAACCACACCTGCTGTGCCAGGTGGGACAGGTGGGTGTCGATGTAGTCGACGGCACCGGAGTTGATCTGCTTCCGCAGCGTCGGGTCGGACTGGAAGGGCGTACGCATGTGGATGCCCCGGGCCTCCGCGAGCACGCCGTCCATCTCCACGGACGTCGAGGCGCCGGTGAGCACCCCGATGCTGAACTCCTCACCGCGGGCGTGCGCGGCCGTGATGCGGTCGGCCAGTGCACCGGGCACGGCCTTGGGGTACCCGGCGCCGGTGAACCCGCTCATCCCCACGTTGTCGCCGTGATGGATGTGGGAGGCGGCCGCCTCGGCAGTCGTGACCTTCTGCTGCAACTGCGGACAGGAGATGCGTGTCATGCAGGAAATAATTCCACCACCCGTATGGATTCCGGAAACCGGACGATCGTCCGGGCCCGTCGTGGGGCCACGATACGGGCTCCCGGGCGCGGGCGGAACGGGGTGAATGCCGCCGAGGCGCCCCGCCCTCCCGGCGCCGTGCTGCGGACAGCACGGGATGGGAGGGCGGAGTGCCCTGGTGACGAATGAAGGAAGGGTCAGTCTATCAACGTGGACCTTCCGGCCGGGATGGGATCCGTCACTTCCCGGTCCAGTTGGGAGCGCGCTTCTCGGCGAAGGCCGTCGCACCCTCCTTGGCGTCGTCGCTGGTGAAGACCGGGTCGACGATGGCCGACTGCCGGTCGAACTTCTCCTCCGTCGACCAGTCGATCGACTCGGCGATGACCTGCTTCGAAGCCTTGACCGCCAGCGGGCCGTTCGCCGCGATCGTACGGGCGAGCTCGAGGGCACCCTCGAGTGCCTTGCCGTCCTCGACGATCCGGTTGACGAACCCGTTCTCCTTGCCGAAGGTCGCCGGGTAGATGTCGCCGGTGAGCGCCATCTCCATCGCGATCGCACGGTGGGTGCGCTGCGGCAGGGTGACGAGACCGCCGGCGGCGGCCGCGAGGCCGCGCTTGACCTCGGGGATACCGAACTTGGCGGTCTCGGCGGCGACGACGAGGTCGCAGGCGAGCATCGTCTCGAAGCCGCCGGCCAGGGCGTAGCCCTCGACGGCCGCGATCACGGGCTTGGCGATCGAGGCCTGAGTGAGCGCGAGGAAGCCCTTGCCCTCGATCGAGGGACGCTCACCGCGCAGGAACCCCTTGAGGTCCATGCCGGAGCAGAAGGTCTTGCCGGCGCCGGTGACGACGGCGGCGTACAGGTCGTCGTTCGCCTCGAAATCGGTGAGGATCGCATCCATCTGCTGCGCCATCGCCGCGTTGGCGGCGTTCTTGGCGGCCGGACGGTTGAGGGTGATGACGAGGACGTGGCCGTCGACCTCGGTGAGGACCTCGGGAGCGTCGGTCTGGTCGGTCATGGTGTCTCCTTCGTGACGTCGTTGTCGATGGGGGAGGGGTGGGAAGCGGTGCCGGAAGGGTCAGGTCACCGCGGGGGCATCCGGATGGCGCCGTCCATGCGGATGACCTCGCCGTTGAGCATGGCGTTCTCGATGATCGAGGTCGCCAGGTGGGCGTACTCGTCCGGGCGGGCCAGGCGCGCCGGGTGCGGCACGGCCGCCGCGAGCGAGGCACGGACGTCGTCGGACAGGCGCGCGAGCAGGGGGGTGTCGACGGTGCCCGGGGCGATCGTCATGACACGGATGTGCTTCGAGGCGTAGTCGCGGGCCGCACACAGGGTGAGGCTCACGACGCCACCCTTCGAGGCGGCATAGGCGGTCTGGCCGATCTGCGGGTCGTAGGCGGCGACGGAGGCGGTGTTGACGATGACGCCGCGTTCGCCGTCGATGTCCTCGTTCTTCGCCATCCGGGCGCCGGCCTGGCTGGTCACGATGATCGTGCCGAGCAGGTTGACGTCGAGGATCTTCTTGAAGTGGGCGAGGTCGCCGGGGCTGCCGTCCTTCTGGACCAGGCGCATCGGGCCGCCGATGCCGGCGCAGTGGACGACGGCGCGGAGGTCGCCGAGTTCGACGGCCTTGTCCATGGCGGCCGCGACCTGGTCCTCCTCGGCGACGTTCGTCTCGACGAAGTGGGCCTTGCCGTCCAGGTGGGCCAGGTTCTCCTCGCCCTTGAGGTCGGCGACGACGACGGCCTTGGCCCCCTTCTCCAGGAGGGCTTCGACGGTGGCCAGGCCGAGGCCCGAGGCGCCGCCGGTGACGAGGGCGACGTGACCGGTGATGTCCATGTACTTCTCCTTGTGTGATCAGTTCCGGGTGGGGTCCCGGGGTCGGGCGGGAATCAATTCCGAGGCTTCGAGAGCCCCATGTCCTTGGCGATGATCGTCTTCATGACCTCGGAGGTGCCGCCGTAGATGCGGGTGACGCGGGCATCGGCGTAGAGACGCGCGATCGGGTATTCGAGGATGTAGCCGTAGCCACCGTGGATCTGCAGGCACTTGTCGGTGACGCGGGCCTGGACCTCGGTGGTGAACAGCTTGACGCGGGCGGCGTCGGCCGGTGTGAGTTCCTTCGCGTCGAGCGCCTCGATCGCGCGGTCGAGCATGATCTGGGCGGCCTCGAACTCGGTGGAGCACTCGGCGAGGACGAACTTGGTGTTCTGGAAGCTCGCCAGGTCGTTGCCGAACACCTTGCGCTCGTGTGCGTACTGCGTGGCCAGGTCGATCGCGGCCTTTGTGCTCGCGACAGCGTTGACGGAGATCGTCATCCGTTCCTGGGCGAGGTTGAAGGACATGTACTCGAAGGCTTTGTCCTGCTCACCGAGCAGGTCCTCGACCGGCACCCGGACGTCGTTGAAGGACAACTCCGCGGTGTCCTGCGTCTTGATGCCGAGCTTCTGGAGATTGCGGCCCTTCTCGAAGCCCTCGGAGTGGGCGTCGACGACGAGGATGGAGAGACCGGCGCGGCGGTTCTCCGGGTCGAAGGGAGTGGTGCGCGCGACGACGAGCACCCGGTCGGCGTTGATGCCCCCGGAGATGAAGGTCTTGGCGCCGTTGAGCACGTAGTGGTCGCCGTCCAGGCGCGCCGTCGTCCGGATGCCGGTGAGGTCGGACCCGGTGCCCGGCTCCGTCATGGCGATCGCCGTCATCGTGGTGCCGGCGGCCATCCCCGGCAGCCAGCGCCGCTTCTGCTCCTCGGTGCCGTAGTGGAGGATGTAAGGGATCACGAGATCCTGGTGCACCCGGAGGGTGCCGAGCGAGCACGCGGCGTAGGCCGTCTCCTCGTTGAGGATCGTGTTGTACGTGAAGGTGTCGGTCTGCCCGCCACCGCCGTATTCCTCGGGGACCTGGAGGCCTGTGAGACCCAGTTCCCCCATCTTCGCGAAGAACTCCTTGTCCACCCGCCCCTGCTCCTCGAAGCGGGGGTACTGAGGGGCGAGTTCCTTCGCGACGAAGTCCCGGCACATGACCCGGAAGGCGTCGTGGTCCTCGGTGAAGATGGTCCTGCGCATGGCGATCTCCGTGGTCGTCCGTCACGTCATTGGAACTGAACGAACGTTCAGTGGCTCCAGACTATCACCATGGATGGTGCGGATCACGGCCCTGCGACGAGAACGCCGCAGGGGCGATGGCGTGCCATCGGTCCGAGGGTGCCGTCCCTGCAAGGCCGAGGAGCGACGACGTACGTGGGGTTGGTACTTCGAGTGACGAGAACGCCGCAGGGGCGGTGCCATCGGACCGATGGGTCAGAAGTCGGCCTCGCCGGACTCGGTGAGAGGAAGGCCGAGCATACGGTCGAGTTCGCCGGGTTCGTCGATGCGCTCCCAGCCGAGCAGGCGGAGGGCGTAGAGCACGTACTCGCGTTCGAGCGTCTCGGCCGTGATGGGACCGCCGGCGCGGTACCACAGGGAGATCGCGTTGACGACGGCGAGGATCGCGCGCCCGGAGATCTCCGAGTTCTCGACGCGGAAGGTCCCCGATTCCATACCGGCGGCGACGACGTCGTAGATGACCGCGCGGCTGGCGCGCTGGAGTTCGTGGATGTCCTCGTAGCGTTCGGGGTCGAGCCGCGCGGTGTCCTGGAGGACGACCCTGCTGATGAGGGTGTTCTGCGTCCGGTAGCGGACCACGAACCGCACGAGGGTGGCGAGCTGGTCCGCGTGCGACTCCCCTGCGTCCCGGATGACACCGGAGGCGTGCTCGATGAACCACGTGTAGGCGTTCTTGATGAGTTCGTGCAGGGCGTCCTGCTTGGACGGGAAGTAGTAGTAGAGGGCGGACAGGCTCAGGCCCGCCTCCTGGGCGATGTCCCGGATGGACGCCCCGTCGAAACCCTTCCGGGCGAAGGTGTCCCGCGCGGCGCGGAGGATCTCCGCCCTGCCGTTGGTCGCTCGCATCTGCCGTCTCCTGGTCCGTGGGTCGTCCGTGTCGTCGTCCTCCCGTGCCGAGCCGGAGCCGGATCCCCGGGGTGGGGCCGGTGCCTGTCGGGTCCGCATCAGGAGGTATCCGATCGATACCCGGCTGAACGAACACTCGGTCACGGTAATTTCCCAGGAACTGTAGCAAAGGACCAGGTGGAAACGGCCGGAAATTCTCCCACGGAATCCCACTCGAGACCAAGAGCACACACGTCCGCGGCCTGCGGGCGTGTGTGCGGGTGCCCCGGTCGGGGCGCGCTCGCCCCCGCATCGGAACGAGATCACGGGGTTCCGTGCACATCACGGGTGCTGCGACTCGTGATGTGCACGGAACCCCGTGATCTCAGCGGCGCCGCCGAGGCGCCCCGCCCTCAGTGCTTCTGCGCCGTGGCGTGCGGGTCGTCGGGCAGGACGGCATGGCCGGCGCCCTCGACCGCGACACCCCGGACGCCGGTCGGGCCGATGGCGGAGGTGTCCTGTGCGTGCCCGTGGTGGGCGGCGGCGTAGGCGCGGACCTCCTCGAGGTCCATGGCGTCCGCCGCGGCGTAGCGGGCCTCGCGCTCCTCGGTGGTCCAGGGGCCGCCGAGGTTCCAGAACCGGGCGATCACCATGACGACGGCGCCGAGGACCAGGCCGGCGAGGCTCGACCAGATCTCCGGGGCGAAGGCCAACAGACCGGCGGCACCGAGCACCACGCGCAGGACGACGGGCAGGCGACGGCCCACACCGATCGCGAAGCCCTCGAAGGCACAACCCAGGAAGAACACGCCGACGACGGCGAAGGCGAAGGTCACGAGCACCTCGGCGACGCCACCCTGCGCCACGAGCGCGGGGTTGAGGACGAATGCGAACGGCACGATGTAGGTGACCAGACCCAGGCGCATGGCGGTGAATGCCGTGCTCATGGGCGGTGTGCCCGCGATGTTCGCCGCGCTGAAGGCCGCGAGTGCGACCGGCGGGGTGATGTAGCTGACCGTCGCCCAGTAGATGACGAACAGGTGGGCTGCGACCGGGTCGATGCCCATGCCCGTGAGCGCCGGGGCCAGGACGATCGCCAGGAACACGTAGACCGCGGAGACCGTCATGCCCATGCCGAGGACGAACGAGGTCGCGGCACCGGCGATGAGCACGAGGACGATGTTGTCGCCGACGAGGTTGATGAGTTCCCGGGCCATCGACAGGGACACGCCGGTCATCGACAGGCCGCCGACGATGAGGCCGACGCCGGCGATGATGCCGAGGATCTCCGCGATCGTCTTGCCACTGGCGAGCACGAAGTCGAAGAAGGTCTTCGGTGTCAGGCGCTTGTCGCCCTTGAAGAACAGGGAGACGACGAGGAGGAACGCGACGATCCAGTAGGGCGCCTGCGACTCGTTGCCACCGGTGGCCAGGAAGATCACGAGGCCGGCGAGAGCGGCGACGTACATCCAGCCCTTCGCGAGGGTGCGGCCGGCGCGGGGGAGCAGCTCCTTCTTCACGTCCCGGAGCCCTGCCTTGCCCGAGTAGGCGTCGACCTGCACGAAGATGCCGATGTAGTAGAGGAGCGCCGGGATGAGTGCGGCGAGTGCGATCTGGGCGTAGGGCACGCCGACGAACGACACCATGAGGAAGGCCGCGGTCCCCATGATCGGCGGCATGATCGTGCCGCCGGTGGCGGCGGTCGACTCGACGCCGGCGGCGAACCGACCGGGGAATCCGGTCTTCTTCATCGCCGGGATCGTCATGGGTCCGGTGGTGAGCACGTTGGAGACGGCCGAACCGGACATCATGCCCATGAGGCCGGAGGAGATGACGGAGACCTTGGCGTTGCCGCCACGGAACCGCCCGAACATGGACTGAGAGATGTCGTAGAAGAAGGTCGCGCCGCCGGTGTGCTGGAGGGCGACGCCGAAGAGGAGGAAGCCGATGAGGATCCCCGCGGCGGTCTGCAGCGGCAGGCCGAGGATCGATTCGACACCCATCGCATGGATGCGTGCGGAGTCGAAGAAGTCGTAGGGGATGCCCTGCAGGAACGGCACGGGGACCCCGAGCGCGAACATCGGGTAGAGGGAGAACACGAGCGCGATGCCCGTGACGACGAGGCCCGCGGTCCGGCGCAGCGCCTCGAGGACGATCGCCCACAGGAGGATCGAGAAGACGAGGGTGATCGTCGGGTAGGTGAGCGACTTGTCCCATCCGAGGACACTGATGTTCTCACCGTTGAGGGCGAAGTACCCGCAGATGACGAAGGTGAGCAGCGCGATGGCCGCGTCGTACACCGGCAGCTTCCGGTCCTTGTGCGATTTCAGCACCGGGAACAGCAGGAACACGATCGGCATGAAGAACATGAGGATCACGTACAGGTACGAGTTCTGCAGCATGGTGATGCCGAACAGGTTCCAGAAGAATGCCTGGTTCATCGCCGCGACCACACCGAGCACGGTGAGGACCGCGATGACGGCCTTCCCGGCCGTGTTGAGACGTGTCGTCATTGTCAGTCGACTTCCTGTTCTCCGGTGGTGCCGTTCTCCGCGGCGGGGCGATCCCCGCCGGTCTCCGCGCCCGAGGCGCCCTGCTCGGTCCCGACGGAATCCATGGTGGGGACCGGAGGGAGGTTCTCCTCCCGGTAGTCCGCCCACTGGGCGTTCATGTCTCCCTGGGTGTCCGCCTGCTCGAGGAACTCCGGCCAGGCGGCCCGCAGTTCCTCGCCGTGGGAGATGAGCGCCTCGTTGAGTGCCTGGGCCTCCGGGGTCCACACGCCCTGTTCCTCCAGGTAGCGGACCGTCCCCTCGTGGAAGGGGACCCGCACCGGGGCGACGACGGCGTGGTCGACGTCCCAGGTCACGGTCGTCATGGTCGCGTCCTTGAAGTCGGGGTAGTGGTCCTGGACGGCCCTCGCGGTCTGGTAGGCCTGCGAGTCCGAGAGGTCCTCGTAGGACACCAGGGGCAGGGTGTAGTACATCGCGTGGTCCTCCTGGCCCGCGGCCTGGCCGGGGCCGGAGGTGAAGGTGTCGAAGTCGATGGTCGGGGTGACCTCGTGCAGGGCGTCGTACTTGTTGTTCACCGAGGGGTTGGCGGTGATGACGGGGACCTTCTTGCCCTCCAGGTCCATGGGGGTCTCGACGCCACTGGCCTCGGTGACCATGAGGGAGTGCGGGGAGACGGGCGCCCACACCATGCGCAGGTCCTGTGGGCCCCACTCCTCGGTCGCGAAGTCCTCCTCGCCGTAATAGGCGTACATGTACTCGTCGCCGGTCCGGGCGATCGTCGCCTGGTTCTTCCGCAGCGGGGTGAGGCGCCCGACGGCCGTGTCGGAGGTGGTGATCCGGACCTGTGTGTCGGTCTCGGAGGAGATCGTGTTCGCGACGGCGGCGAGGTCGGCGTAGGTCGCGGTGTTCGATCCGTAGGTGGTCCAGGAATTGAACGAGGGGAAGGCGTCCACCTCCTGCCCGAGGTCCATGGCGGTGCATCCCGTCAGCACCAGGGTGCCGGTCAGGACGGCAGCCGCCGTGCGCATCAGCTTCTTCATCGAAGGCCTTCTCGTGGGAGTGGGTCGGCTCGAGCGAGCACGCCGGATGCATCACTGCGGGATCCGAGTGTCGTGAGCCACGTGTATACGAACGCGGGAATCATTGCACAGGGCGCATTAAAAACAAAAAACTTGATACTTGGATGATATTAATACCGGATCGGTACCGAACGATCGTTCAGTCAGGGCCTCCATCGGGCGTACAGTGAGAAGACCCCGAACACCGTCGTTCTCCCGAATCGAGGCGCATCACCATGCCCGAAGCAGTCATCGTCGACGCCGCCCGCACCGCGGTCGGCAAGCGCGGAGGGGCGCTCCGCGACATCCATCCCGTCGATCTCGGTGCCCATGTCCTCAAGGGGCTGGCCGAGCGCAACGCTCTCGACCCGGCCCTGGTCGAGGACGTCATCTTCGGTTGCGTGTCCCAGGCCGGTGAGCAGGCCGGCAACGTGGCCCGCTGGGCAGCACTGGCCGCAGGCTTCCCCGAGGACACCCCCGGCACCACGGTCGACCGCGCCTGTGGCTCCTCGCAGCAGGCCATCACCTTCGCCATCGCCTCGGTCGTCGCCGGGCACTGCGACGTCGTGCTCGCCGGTGGCGTCGAGTCGATGACCCGCGTGCCCATGGGTTCCTCCCGCGTCAACGGACCCGGCAAGCCCTTCGGTCCCTCGATCTTCGAGATGTACGACCGCGAGACGTTCAGTCAGGGCGAGGGCGCCGAGGTCATCGCCGAACGCTGGGGCTTCACCCGTGAGCAGCTCGACCAGCTCGCCCTCGACTCCCACGCCCGGGCCCGGGCCGCCACCGAGAACGGACTCTTCGTGGACCAGATCCTGCCCGTCCAGGGACTGACCAAGGAGGGCGAGGAGTTCACCTTCGCCGCCGACGAGGGCATCCGCCCCGGCGGCACCCTGGAGAAGCTCGCGACCCTCAAGACGGTCTTCAAGGAGGACGGCGGCGTCATCACCGCCGGCAACTCCTCGCAGATCTCCGACGGTGCGGCCGCGATGCTCATCATGTCCGACGTCAAGGCGAAGGAACTGGGTCTCACCCCGATCGCCCGTGTCCACACGACCGGGCTCGCCGGAGACGACCCCGTCACCATGCTCACCGCCCCGATCCCCGCCACGCAGAAGGCACTGCGGAAGTCGGGGTTGTCCGCGTCCGACATCGACGTCTTCGAGGTCAACGAGGCCTTCGCCTCCGTCCCGGCCGCCTGGATGCACGAGATCGGCGTCGACTGGGGGAAGGTCAACCCCAACGGCGGTGCGATCGCGCTCGGCCACCCCCTCGGTGGCTCGGGTGCCCGGATCATGACGGACCTCGTCCACCACATGAGGCGGACCGGCGCCCGCTACGGACTGCAGACCATGTGCGAGGCCGGTGGTCAGGCGAACGCGACCATCCTCGAACTTCTCTGATCACCGACGCGACACCCCGCGCCCGAGGCGCCCTGGCCCGAACCCCGACGCAGTCGGATCCTGCCGGCACGGCCCTCGCGCCCGAGGCGCTCTGCACTCCTGATGAGGAGCGAGCAGGGCACCTCGGGCGTCGTCGTTCGGGTGCGTTCGGGACGGACGGTTCCGCATTGCGGACTTCGTTGAGAGCTTGATCACTTCCGACAGGTGTTCCGTGATTCGTAGGTGCTCGAGGTGGTTACCGTCGAGAGGACGACCCCCGTCCCCTCGTCGAGCCGCCACCACGGTCGGTGGTGCGCCGACGCGACACTTCTCGCCAGGAGCGTTCGACACCGATGAAGATGTTCACCCGCACCCTCGCCGCCGCGACCCTCGGTGCCCTGTTGCTCACCGGCTGCGGGACGATGACCAAGGAGGGCGCACCCAACTCGGCGGCGCCTGCCGGGCTCCTCGATAACGGTCTGCCGAAGACCACGGTGTGGACCGGCTACGGCGTCGGCACCTCGAACTACTCCGAACAGGCGGCGGTGGCCGAGGCGCTCATCAACGACTACGGCTCCCAGGTGCGGATCCTCGGTTCGGACACCGGCATGGGTCGCCTCACGCCGCTGCGGGTGGGCCAGGCCCAGGTGGCCCGGCTCTCCGACGAGGCCTTCTACGCCTTCGAGGGCAAGTACGAGTTCGTGTCCGAGGACTGGGGTCCACAGGACCTGCGGACGGTCTGGACCCCGCCGACGACCGTGACAGTCGGGGTCCGTGCGAACTCGGGGATCGAGACGCTGCAGGACCTCGAGGGGAAGAAGGTCCCGGACTTCGTCGGCAACCCGTCGACGACCGAGAAGATCAACGGTGTCCTCGCCTATGCCGGACTGACCCGCGACGACGTGCAGATGGTGCCGGCCACCTACGGCGGACAGCCGCAGATGCTCAAGGACGGCGCGCTCGACATGGTGTACTTCGGCGCGGAGTCCTCGGCGATCATCGAGGTCGCCACGACGGTCGACTTCGAGTGGATCGACTTCGACGGGGATGCCGCGGACACCCGGGCCCTCCAGGAGATCGCGCCCTCGGTGCTCATCGAGGAGTTCACCTCCCCGATCGGGATGGACAAGGGTGAGGTCGTCCTCGGACCCACCTACTCGATCGCGATGACCTCCTACGCGGACTACTCCGAGGAGGAGGTCTACCGGATGGTCAAGGCCTTCGACAAGTCCTTCGACACCTACGGGACCGCGACCTCGACCACGCACTTCTGGGACATCGACACGATCGACTGGAACCCCGTCGTCCTGCCCCACCACGACGGCCTGGTCCGCTACCTGGAGGAGAAGGGGCTGTGGACCCCGGAGTACGAGGAACGCAACCAGGCCCTCATCGAGCGCGGTGAGACCCTGCGTGCCGGGTGGGAGACCTTCACCGCGGAGACCCCGGAGTCCGAGTGGGCCACCGCCTGGGAGGACTGGAAGGCCGAGAACGCGCCCCTGCCGCCCCTGGAGGCCTGAGCTCCGACGCATTGTGCGGTGTGGACGATCGGCTCACCAGCGGTAGTCGAGGAACTTCCCGTCGAGCGTCACCCGCACGCGGTCGCCGTCGGGGTGCGGGACCCGCGCGAAGTCGACCTGGAAGTTGATCGCCGACATGATGCCGTCGCCGAACTCCTCGTGGATGAGCTCCTTGAGGGCGGGGCCGTACACCCCGATCGCCTCGACGAACCGGTAGATCGTCGGGTCCGTCTGCACCGATTCGTCGCGGACGCGGTAGGGCTGCTGCGCGAGTGATTCGGCGACCTCCGCGTCGAGCCCGAGGAAGGTGGTGACCTTCTCCGCCTGCTCCGGGCTCAGCGGATGCTGCCCGAGCAGCGCCGCGGTCGTCCACACGAGCGGCGTACCCAGGTGCGCGGCGATCGACTCCCAGCTGTGCCCGCCGCGGATCCGTGCGGTCACGACTTTCTCGGTGGCCAGGGCCCGGGCCATGATCACCTCGCTCATGCGCGGACCCCCTCGTCTCCGGCGGTGCCGACGGAGACGGCGCCGGCCGCCTCCTCGGTCGCCCGGGCCGCCGCCTCACGGGCGGCGTGGCCGTCGACCTCGTCGAGGGCCGGGTCGGGCCCCGCTCCCGAGGTGCCCTCCGAGCCGGGCATCGACGTGGCGGTCCCGGCCGGGGCCGGGATGGACGTGGCGGGAGCCCTGAGGGGCGCCTCGCCCGCGGTCCGGGCCTCTGCGGTCGGGTGGGTGGTGCCGGGAGTGGAAGGCGCCTCGGCGGCGCGGGCGGCCACGCGCTTGCGGTGGGTGAGGTAGAGCGGCAGACCGACGAAGGTGAGGCCGCCGACGAGGTTGCCGAGCACGGTCGGAAGCTCGTTCCAGACCAGGTAGTCCATGACGGTGAACCCGCCGCCGAGGAGCAGCCCGGAGGGGAAGAGGAACATGTTGACGACCGAGTGCTCGAAGGCCATGTAGAAGAAGAGGAAGACCGGCATCCACATGCCCACGATCTTGCCGATCGTGTCCTTCGAGACCATGAACATGACGACGCCGGTCGAGACCATCCAGTTGCACAGGACGCCGCGGACGAAGAGGGTGAGCATGCCGCCGGCGCCCGCCTCGGCATAGCCGACGGTGCGGCTGTGGCCGATCTCGCCGATCTGCACGCCGACCTCGTTCGGGGTGGTGGTGAAGCCGAAGGTCACGACGATCGCCATGAGGACGGCGACCGTGAACGCGCCGGCGAAGTTGCCGAGGAACACGAGTCCCCAGTTGCGCAGCAGGGCACCCCAGGTGGCGCCGGGTTCCTTGGCGATCACGGCGAGCGGATTGAGGGTGAAGACGCCGGTGAGCAGGTCGAAGCCGAGCAGGTAGATCATGATGAAGCCGATGGGGAACAGCACGGCGCCGAGCAGGGCGTTGCCCGTCTGCACCGTGATCGTCACGGCCATCGCGGCGGCCATCGCCAGGATCGCGCCACCCATGTAGGCGCGGACGAGCGTGTCCTTGAGGGACGCATTCATCTTCTTGGCGCCGGCCTGCACCATCGTCTGCGTGAAATCGGTCGGGAGGACGTAGGACACGTGGGTCACCTCGTCGGTATCGGGGAGTCCCCCGGGTGGGGCCCGGGAGTCGTGCGGTGGGACCCACCCTCCACGCCCGGTGGTTCAGGCCCGTGACGCCTCCGTGAACGACAGGACACCTGATCTGCACCGCGGAATTCCTCCTGTGGGCAACCCGAAACATTCCGTTCACGTCCGACGAACGAACGTTCGACGGGTGTGGTGTGCGAAACTGGATGACGCCGATCACCCGTTCACATCCATCGAAGAGGAACCGTCTTGTCGCCCAGTTCGCCCAGTGACATCGTCGCCACCACCCCCGGACCGCTCTCGGGAATCGTCGTCGCGGATTTCTCCCGGGTGCTCGCCGGACCCTACTGCACGATGAACCTCGCCGACCTCGGTGCCACCGTCATCAAGGTCGAGAGCCCCGGCGGTGACGACACCCGCAACTGGCGTCCGCCGGAGTACCGTGACGGTGCCTGCTACTACCAGTCGGTCAACCGCAACAAGTACTCGGTCGTCCTCGACATGAAGGATGCCGACGACCTCGCGACGGCCAAGGAGATCGCCGCGCGTGCGGACGTCTTCGTCCACAACTTCAAGCCCGGCTCGATCGACAAGTTCGGCCTCGACTACGCGGGCGTCAAGGCCCTCAATCCCGAGGTCATCTACGCCCACATCAGCGGCTTCGGCTCGGACAAGGGCAAGCACCTGCCCGGTTACGACGTGCTCGTCCAGGGCATGGCCGGTCTCATGGACATGAACGGAGAGCGCTCCGGCGACCCCGTGCGCTCCGGTGTGAGCATCTTCGACCTCACGACCGGCATGATGACCGCGATGGGCATCATCGCCGCCATCCGACACCGGGATCTCACCGGTAAGGGCCAGGTGGTCGAGAACAACCTGTTCAGCAACGCCGTGTTCACGATGGCCAACCAGTACCAGGTGGCGGCGACGAACGAGAAGGCTCCGACCCGCAACGGCAAGGAACACCCGACCATCTACCCGTACAACGCGTTCCCCGTCGCCGACGGCGAACTCATCGTCGTCGCGGGCAACAACGGGCAGTTCGACAAGCTCACCCGTGTGCTCGGGGTGCCGGAGCTCGCCACCGACGAGCGCTTCGACGACCCGAAGAAGCGCAATGTCAACCGCGAGGAACTCCGCCCGCTGCTCGAGCAGGCGCTCGCCGTCAAGGGGAAGCAGGAGTGGTTCGAGGAACTGCGTGCCGCGGGCCTGCCCGTCGCTCCCGTCCAGGGGGTCATGGAGGGACTGCACAGTGCCGAGGAACTCGGTCTCGACCCGATCTGGTACCCCGCCGACGCCGAGGGCAACCAGGTCTCCGACTTCCCGAACGTCCGCAACAGTCTGCGCATGTCCGACAGCCCGGTGAGCTACCGCAAGCAGCCGCCGGAGCTCGGTGAGGACACCGAGGCCGTCAAGGCCTGGCTCGCCGCCGGGTCCTGATCGGACGGACCGGTGATGCGACCCCCCTCCTGCCCACGGCCGGAGGGGGTCGCTTGACTCCCGAGGGTATCCTCCCTAGTCTCTGAAACGTTGCGAACGAATGTTCGGTCAGGTGTGAAATCGGCGCACGGGCCGGGGTGCTCCACCCGCGGAGAACCCCGCCACCACGCGGATCCACGGGCCTGCCCACGTCACCGCACACCCGACGAACAGACCTGAACGTGGCGAACGGTGCAAAGGCGCACCGACCAGGAGGACCGCGCATGACCGACTCCCCGACCGCAGCCTCACAGGGCTCTTCCGTCCCCCAGGGGATCGATCCGCCGCCCACTTCAGTACCCCAGGGGATCGATCCGCAGAAGGTCGGCTCCTGGATCGCCCGCACCCAGGGTGTCGAGATCGCCGACATCGGCTACGAGGTCCTGTCCGTCGGCCGTTCGAACCTCACCTTCGTCGTGACCCTGGCCGGCTCGAAGCGCTGGGTGCTCCGCCGCCCGCCGCTCGGTCACACCGGCGGCAGCGCACACGACGTGGCGCGCGAGGGTCGCATCATGGCCGCCCTCGACACCACGGACGTCCCGGTCTCGCACGTGATCGAGATCGTCGACGACCCGGAGGTCATGGGGGTCCCCTTCGTCTTCATGGACTTCTGTGCCGGGTTCCCCATCAACACCGCGGAGGAGTGGGGCCGGATCCCGACCGAGCGGCAGGAGGCGACCGCCTTCGGCATGGTCGACACGCTCGCGGCGATCCACTCGGTCGACCTCGACGCCGTCGGCCTGTCCGATCTCCGCCGCCCCGGTTCGCTGCTCGAACGCCAACTGCGTCGCTGGCTCAGCCAGTTCGAGAACATCACCACCCGGTCCATCCCCGAGATCGCGGAGGTCCACCGGGTCCTCGTCGACCGGCAGCCCCCGGCCGATCTCTCGCCCACCGGGATCGCCCACGGCGACTACAAGCCGAACAACATGATCTTCGGACCCGACGGCACGGTCCGCGCCGTCGTCGACTGGGAGCTCACGGCAGTCGGGGAGACCCTCACGGACCTCGGGTACTTCATCGCCATGCTCACCGTCCCGGACGAGCTCACGAGCATCTGGGTCCCGCGGGTCTCCGACGGCTTCCCCGCGGCCGACGCCCTGGTGGCGCGGTACGGGGAGGTCACGGGCGCCTCGGCGGAGTCCCTGGCGCAGGTCCCCTACTACTCGGCCTTCGCCCTGTGGAAGCTCGCCTGCATCCGGGAGGGCGTGTACACGCGCCTGCTCACCGGGCAGATGGGCGACCTCGACTTCGACCCGGAGGAAGCGGGCGCCGGCGTCGAATCACTCGCACAGCACGCACTCACCATTCTCGAGAAGGAGACCACACGATGAGCTGGGATTTCAGCACCGAACCGGAGTTCGAGGAGAAGCTCGCGTGGATGCGGGCCTTCGTCAAGGAGGAGATCTACCCCCTCGAGGTCGCCGGCCTCTCGCCCGAGCAGCTGGAGCAGGCCACCGCGCCGCTCAAGCAGCAGGTGAAGGACCAGGGCCTGTGGGCCGCCCACCTGCCCCCGGAGCTCGGTGGTGGCGGGTTCGGCCAGCTCAAGCTCGGTCTCATGCACGAGATCCTCGGCGCCTCGACTCTCGCGCCCCGGGTCTTCGGGAACAACGCCCCGGACTCCGGCAATGCGGAACTCCTGGCGATCGGTGGGAACGACTTCCAGAAGGAACGCTGGATGAAGCCGCTGCTGGCCGGTGAGAAGCGGTCCTGCTTCTCGATGACCGAGCCCGGAGCCGGCGCGGACCCCACGCGACTCACCACGCGCGCCGTCCGGGAGGGCGACGAGTACGTGATCAACGGTCACAAGTGGTTCAGCTCGAACGGGTCGCACGCGGACTTCTTCATCGTCATGTGTGTGACGGACCCCGATGCCGAGCCGCACAAACGCGCCTCGATGATCCTCGTCGACCGCGACACCCCGGGCGTCAACGTCCACCGCGACATCCCCGTCATGGGCGGTTCGCACTCCGCCGGCGACAAGGGCCACGCGGAGATCACCTACGAGAACGTCCGCGTGCCCGTCTCCCACCTCGTCGGTGAGGAGGGCGAGGGCTTCCTGCTCGCCCAGAAGCGTCTGGGCCCCGGTCGCATCCACCACGCCATGCGCTGGCTGGGCCAGGCCCGCCGCGCCTTCGACATGATGTGCGAGCGCGTGGTCTCCCGTGAGGTCTCCGGCGGCGTGCTCGCCTCCAAGCAGATGATCCAGGACATGGTCGCCACCTCGAAGGCCGAGATGGAGGCAGCCCGCCTGCTCACCCTGCAGGCCGCGTGGAAGATGGACCAGGGAGGCACGAAGGCCGCGCTCACGGACATCGCGATCATCAAGTTCTGGGGCGCCCAGGTCCTCTACAACGTCATCGACCGCGCCATCCAGGTGCACGGCTCGCTGGGCATCACCGGCGACCTGCCGCTGGAGGAGATGTACCGCAACGCCCGTGCCGCGCGCATCTACGACGGTCCGGACGAGGTCCACAAGGTCACCGTCTCCCGCCGGGTCCTGCGCGACTACGAGCCCGCCGAGGTGCCCTCCGAGCACATCCCCACCCGCACCGCCGCCGCGAAGGAGAAGTTCGCGGCCCTCCTGGAGGCCGCCTCGTGACCGCCGACGCCGCAGCCGAGCACGCACGGGCCGCCGGCGTCGACCTCGCCACGCTGGAGTCCTGGCTCGCCGGCCAGCTGGGAGGTGGTCGGATGGGCTCCCACGAGTTCCTCACCGGCGGTACGCAGAACGTGCTCCTCGGGTTCGACTGGGAGGACGCGTCGGGTACCCGTCGGCTCATCTACCGCGGTCCTCCCGTCAACAAGCGGAAGAACTCCGACACGATCATGCTCCGCGAGGCGCGCGTGCTCGAAGCCCTCACCGGTTCCGAGGTGCCCCATCCCGGGTTCGTCGCCGCCTGTGACGACATGGACGTACTGGGCAACGCCTTCTTCGTCATGGAGGCCGTGGACGGCTACAACGGGGTCTCCGACGTCCCCGAGCACGTCCGTGCGGACCTCGCCTGGCAGCACGAGGCCGGCCTCGAGCACGCCCGCTCGGTCGCGGCACTCGGCAACGTCGACCACCTGGCCGTCGGCCTCGAGGGCTTCGGCAAGCCGGACCGCTGGCTGGAGCGCCAGCCCGGCCGGTGGGTCGGACAGTTGAAGAGCTACGAGGAGATCGAGGAGTGGGCGGGCCTCGACCACGAGGGCGCCGAGGCGATCCCGCGCTGGCTCGAAGAACACATGCCGCGCGTGGCCCCGCGTTCGCAGGTCGGCATCATCCACGGTGACTGCCACGCCGGGAACATCCTGTTCCGGCGCGACCGTCCCGGTGTCGCCGCGCTCGTCGACTGGGAGCTCTCCACCCTCGGTGACCCGCTGCTCGACCTCGGGCACCTGCTCGCCTCGACGTACACGAAGGCGGCGCGGGACGACGTGGCCGCCGACGGTACGGACGGTGACGGCGGGCAGGGCGCCTCGGGCGCGGACGCCGACGCGGGCACCGTGACGAGCGCCGGACTGCCCGGCGTGCCGACGAAGGACGAGATCGTCGCGGCCTACGGCGAGGTGAGCAGCCGTGACGTCGACGAGGTCGATTTCTACCACGTGCTCGCCTGCTTCCGGTTCGGCTCGATCCTCGAGGGATCGCAGGCGCGGGCCGCCGCGGGTCTCGCGCCCGAGGAGGTCGGCCGTCGCCTGCACGAGCGCACCGTGTCCCTCTTCGACCAGGCCATGGGTGTCATCGATGGCTGAGGCGGCGGAGAGCGGCGCTGCTGTCGGTGCAGGCGCCTCGGGCTCGCCGTGGCAGTTCGACTTCCGCGGCAGACGAGTGGTCGTCACCGGCGGCTCGCGCGGGCTCGGTCTGCAGATGGCCCGGGCGTTCTCGCAGCTGGGGGCAGAGGTGGTGATCGCCAGCCGGAAGCTCGAGAACTGCGAGGCGGCCGCGGCGGCCATCGCGCAGGAGACCGGCGGGACCGTCCATCCCCTGCAGGTGCGGATGACCGACTGGGAATCCGTCGAGTCCTTCGCGCAGCAGGTACTCGACCGGGTCGGCGCCGTCGACGTGCTCGTGAACAACGCGGGGTCCTCACCGCTGTACGACTCGGTCGCCGGGATCGGCGAGGAGCTGTTCGACAAGGTCCTCGGACTCAACCTCAAGGGGCCCTTCCGGTTGGCCGCGCTGTTCGCCGAGCAGATGCCGGCGGGCGGGTCGATCGTGAACATCAGTTCGATCGCGGCCCGGCACCCGCGGGCGTCCACCCTGCCGTACTCCGCGGCGAAGGCCGGCCTGGAGGCGGCGACCGTCGCGCTCGCCCATGCCTATGGACCCGGTGTGCGGGTCAACGCGGTGGTGCCCGGGACCTTCCTCACGGACGTGTCGAAGCACTGGGACATGGAGTCCTTCCAGCAGCGGGCGGAGTCCTTCGCGCTCAAACGGGGTGGTGACCCGGAGGAGATCGTCGGGGCCGTGCTCTACCTGAGCTCGCCGATGGCCTCCTACACGACCGGCTCGCTGCTCACCGTCGACGGAGGTGCTCCCGCATGAGCAACTTCCTCGGTCGGGCCCTCGGCTCCGGACTGCTGACCCGTGGCGAGGGATTCACCGACGTGTGGCTGGTCCGTCACGGACAGCAGATCCGCGCCTCGAAGGACTCCCCGGAGTCGATTGCCTACGACGCGCCGCTGTCGGACACCGGCAGGGCGCAGGCGGAGTGCACCGGTCGCTACCTGGCCGGTGCCGGACTCGACGCGGTGTACGCCTCGGACCTGTCCCGGGCCAAGGACACCGGTGCGGCGATCGCCGCCCACCACGGCGTGGCCCCGCAGGTCGTCGAGGCGGTCCGCGAGATCGGAATCTTCCGGGACGTGCCGCTGGACCGGAGCTTCGAGGAGGCGGTCGGCGCCGAGCGGGCCCGGCAGGCCGCGACGGACATGGTCCGGGACCTCACCTGGGACTCCGTGCCGCTGAGTGAGCCCTCGGCGGACTTCCGGGCCCGGGTCCACGGTGCGGTGTGGGAGATCGCCCGCGCCCACCCCGGGCAGCGGGTGGCGATCGCCTGTCACGGTGGTGTGGTGAATGCGGTGCTCGCCCAGGAGTACGGGCTCGACCGGGACTTCCTGTTCCGGCCGGCCCACGCCGGGGTGACCCGGGTGCGGTTCGCGACCGGTGGTGCGGACGGGCCCAGCGGTGCGTTGACGAGCACCGAGTTCCCCCTGCCGGGTGAGCGTGCCATCGTCCTCACCGCCAACGAGATCGCCCACCTGGAGGCCGAGGACCTGCTCACCTTCTGACCCCGGAACCGTCGGCACCCCACCGCCCCGGCTGCGCTCGACGCCGCCCCGCCCCGACACCCCACCGCCCCGATATCTTTCGCGGCCCTCGATATGTGCTGACATATCGAGGGCCGTCGAAGATATCGGGGCGGTTTGCGTCGGTCGGGTGGTAGGCGCGGGGTCAGACGGTGGCGGGGGTCTTCCGCGCGGCCTCGTCGGACGCGCCGGTGGAACCGGCCTTCGTGCGGGTGAGGGCGGCGTCGACACCGGCCTTGCCGCCGCCGCTGATCGCCAGAGCCAGACCGATGACGGCGAGGACGAGCACGAACTCGTAGCCACCGGCGTCGGCGTAGAAGCCTGCTGACAGGTGCATGGTGAAGAGGGCGACGAGCATCGACAGAGCGGTCACGGCGCCGGCGACGCGGACGCCCAGACCGAGGACGAGTATGATGCCGACGACGATCTCGACCCACGGGAAGACGGCCCCGGCGAGGGTGGCGGCAGGGAAGTCCATGCCGGCCAGGACCTGCTGGAACCCGGGGATCGTGTAGACGGTCACCTTCTGGAGACCGTGCATGAACATGACGATGCCGGTGACGATGCGGACGAGGGCGAGTGCGGTGTGCGCTGAAGCGTTCAAGGGAACAGTCAACCATTCACTAGTTGAAGAATCAACTAGCCTGCGTTCCGGAAAGCAACTCTGTCTGAATCCAGAACCGCCCCGCCGTCGAGGATGACGGCGGGGCGGTGGGGCGCCTCGGGTGCGGGTGCGGTCAGGCGGCGACCGCGGCGGCCTTGGCGGCGCGGATCTGCCTGAAGGCCTCGCCCCAGGACACGAGATCCTCGATCATCGGACCGAATGTGTTCGCGGAGACCTCCTCGGGAGCGAACACGCCGTCCTTCACGTCGGTGAAGATCGAGAAGGAGGCCTGGCCGCGCACGGTGGCGGTGCGGTAGTTGGAGAGGACCAGGCGCAGCTGCTCGGCCGCGCGCACGCCCTTGTCGGCGCCGTAGTTGACGATCGCGGTGACCTTGTCGCCGAACTCGGTGCCCACGAAGTCGAGGGCGTTCTTGAGCGAGCCGGGGAATGAGTGGTTGTACTCGGGGACGACGAAGATGAAGCCGTCGAACTCGTCGAGCTTGGCGCCCCAGGCCTTCGTGTGCTCGTTCTCGTACATGTGGGCGCCACCGGGGATCGCCTCGTCGAGCAGCGGCAGGCCGAAGGAGTCGAAGTGGACGACCTCGGCCTCGATGTCGGTGCGTGCGGCGAGCTGCTGCTCGACCCAGGCGGTGATCTGCGGGTTGAGGGCACCAGGGCGCTGCGTGCCGGCGAGGATGGCGATCTTGAGCATGGTTCTCCTGGGAGTAGTGGGGCGTTGTGCTGACGGGCCGGAACGTACCGGTTCCGTACTTTCCGTCTCGATAGTACAACCTTCAACCATTCGAGTGGGAGAGGGTGGGCCTGTGCGACGGCTCACGTCGGCGTTACACTCGGTGAGAGGATTTTGAACGTTCGTTCAGTTCGACGTGCGAAGGAGCACCCATGACCACGGACACCCAGGACCCGGTCCTCTTCGAGGTGAACGACGGCGTCGCCACCCTCACCCTCAACCGGCCGCACCGGCGCAACGCCTTCACGCGTGCCATGCTCGCCGGGTGGGCCGACGGGATCCGCCGGGCCGCGGAGGACCCCGAGGTGCGTGCGCTCGTCGTCACCGGTGCGGGCAAGGGCTTCTGCGCCGGTGTCGACCTCGACGAGTTCGGCACCGTCTCGGAGACCCTTGAACGCCGCGCGTACCTGGCCGACGACGTCCACGCCGTCGCCCGGGCACTCGAACACTTCGAGAAGCCCTACATCGCCGCGATCAACGGTGACGCGATCGGCGCGGGCATGGACATGGCACTCATGGGCGACATCCGGCTCATCGCCGAGACCGCCCGCCTGTCCCAGGGCTACGTCCGTGTCGGCCTCGTGCCCGGCGACGGCGGAGCACACATGCTCCCCCGGATCGTCGGCGAACAGCGCGCACTCGAACTCATGTGGACCGGCCGGTTCGTGGCCGGTCCCGAGGCGGTCGACCTCGGCATCGCCATGGAGACCCACCCGGTCGACGACCTGCTCCCGGCCGCCCAGGACCTCGCCGCCCGTCTGGCCGCGGGCCCTCCGGTCGCGATCCGCACGATCAAGCGGTTGACCCGGATCGCGCGGAACCAGTCGCTGGAGCAGCACCTCGTGCACGCGGCCGCCGAGCAGGCGGTCATCCAGTCGACGCGGGACTCGAAGGAGGCCGTGACGGCCTTCCGGGACAAGCGCGCGCCGCGGTTCGAGGGGCGCTGAGCATGACGACGACGCACGCGACCACAGGGGACGGTGGGGGAACGACCCCGGACCGACACGCCGCGGCGACGGAGGTCCGCGACAGGATCCGCGCCCTCCTCGACGAGTGGCGGGCGGACGGCCGTCTGGTCCCCGTCGTGGACTGCTGGCTGCGGTCGATCGACAAGGGCTTCTCCGCCGCCCTCGGCGAGGCGGGCCTGCTCGGCCTCACGTGGCCGCAGGAGTTCGGCGGCCAGGGGCGGCCGAACACCGACAGGCTCGCCCTCACGGAGGAACTGCTGCGCGCCGCCGCCCCCGTCGCCGCCCACTGGATCGCCGAACGCCAGATCGGCCCGGCCGTCCTGCGCGCCGGCACCCCGGAACTCAAGGCCGCGGTCCTACCGGACATCGTCGCCGGTCTTTCCGTCATCGGCCTGGGCATGAGCGAACCGGAGTCCGGCTCCGACCTCGCCTCCGTCCGCACCCGTGCGGTGCCCGTCGCCGCAGGTGAGCACGCAGGGGACACCGCGGGGGAGGGCGGTTGGAACCTCAACGGGCACAAGATCTGGACGACCCAGGCCCACAACGCCGACCGCCTCTACGTGCTCGCCCGGACCACCGAGCTCGAACCCGGCGGCAAGAAGCACCAGGGCCTCTCCGAGTTCCTCATCGACATGGACTCCGACGGCGTCGAGGTGAGCCCGATCGTCGATCTCGCCGGTGAGCACCACTTCAACGAGGTCCGTTTCACCGACGTGTTCGTGCCCCGCTCCCGCCTCATCGGCGAGGAGGGCCAGGGGTGGAAGCAGGTCGTCGAACAGCTCAGTTTCGAGCGAGGCGGCCCGGAGCGGGCCCTGTCCACCTGGCCACTCCTCCCGGCCTCCCTCGACGAACCGGGTCTGCGCACCGACGAGGGGGCACTGCGCGACCTCGGCCAGGTGGTCGCCTCGCTCGCGGCCCTGCGCCACGCCTTCCGGCGGATCGCGCAGGCGCTCGACGCCGGCCAAGCCCCCGTCCGGCTCGCCGCCGCCTCGAAGTATCTGGGCAACGTGTTCGAGAAGGACCTCATCGACGTCACCCGCCGTCTCGTGCCCAGGCCCTCGGACCACCTCGCCGGCCTCATCGAGAAGGCGTTGTGGGCGTCCCCGGCCTTCGGGATCCGCGGGGGCGCGGAGGACGTGCTGCTCGGCATCGTCGCGAAGGCGGAGATGCCCCGGGACCTCGCCCGCGTCGTCCCCCTGCCTCCGCTGGAGGACCCCGAGGCGCAGGAACTCGTCGACCTCGCCGGTCAGGTGGCCGGCGGCGCGCTCCTCGACGTCGACCACTCGGAGGCCGGGCAGGAACGGCTGCGGGCACAGACCGTCGAACTCGGGTGGACCGGGGTCTCCGTCCCCGAGTCCGCGGGCGGCTCCGGCGGTTCACTCGCCGATGCCCTCACCCTGGTCCGCGGTCTCGCCCGGAAGGGTGTGACCGGAGGGCTTCCCGAGGCGCTCCGGGCCGCTCACGTCGCCCGTGACCTCGCGGAGCCCGGCCGCAACGCCCTGTGTGCACTCCTCGACTCCGCCGTCCTGCTCGGCGCGAGCGAGTCCGCGCTGGCGCTCACGATCGAGCACGTGACGACCCGTGAGCAGTTCGGTCAGCCGCTCGCCCGGATCCCCGCGGTCCAGACCTGGATCGCACGGATGCGGGTGCAGACGGATCTCGCGGGGCTCGCACTCGAACGGGCCGTCGAGGCGTGCGGCCCCGCGATCACGAGCGGGATCGTCACCGAACGCGAGGTCTCCGCGGCGCACGTGGCCAAGGTGGTCACCGCGCAGGCCGGGGGACTCGTCGCGGCTCAGTCGCACCAGTTGCACGGTGCCATCGGGATCACGGCGGAGTACCCGTTGCATCGCCTCACCCAGCTCATCTGGGCCACCCGGGACACCGGGATCAGCGAGCACCAGGGACTCGTCGAGCTCGGGCGCGCCGCACTCGGCGGCGGCGAGGAGTACGTCTGGGACACCCTCACCGCCGGGCTCTGACCTCTGCGGCGCCGGGGCTGCGTCGAAGTCGGACGCGCTATGTGGTGTGGCCCCGCTATTTGCTGAGATAGCGGGGCCACACCACATGACGCGTCGGGAACCCGACTGAAGGCCTCCGTCAGACGGGGACGTCCTCGTGGGGGAGAATCCGCGTGACGAGGTCGTTGACCGTCACGACACCCCGGACCGGGCTGTCCCCATCACCTGCGACGACGAGCGCCAACTGTTCACCGGACTCGCGCATGCGGGTGAGCGCCTCGTGTGCGTGGAGGGTGTCGACGAGCACGAGGGGGTCGCGCCCGAGGGGTGCGACCGGCGCCTCGGTGTCGGACAACAGGGTGTCGCGCACGTGTACGACCGCGGGGACGCCGCCAGCCGGGTCCTCGACGAGAACCCGCAGGTGACCGGTCCGGACGGTGGCGGCGCGGAGGTCCGCGACCGTCGCGCCGGCGGGCACCGTGGTCGGAGTCGGGGCACCGGCGGGGACGAGATCGGCGAGCGTGAGTTCCCGCAGATCGAACACGGCCGAGAGCTGATCGCCCCGGTCACGGTCGAGCGTCCCGGCCTGCGCGGAGGCCTCGACGAGTTGCCGGATCGTGTCTGCGTCCTGTCCACCGGCGGCGGCCCGTTCCACCGGCTCGACGCCACTTGCGGCGACCAGACGGTTGGCGATCGCATTGACGAAGTGGAGCAGTGGCCGCAGCGGCCGGGCGAGGATCCGTGCGGGCACACCGATGAGGCGGGCGGCGAACTCCGGGTGCGCGATCGCCCAGGACTTCGGCATCATCTCGCCGATGACGAGATGGAGGAAGGTGACGAGTAGCAGCGAGAACGCGAAGGCGGCGCCGTCGGCCAGCCAGGCGGGCGCCCCGATCGCCACGAGGAGCGGGGACGTCCAGTGGTCGACGGCAGGTTTGGTGACGGCACCGAGCGCGAACGTGCAGGCCGTGATGCCCAACTGGGCGACGGCGAGCATCATCGTGAGTTCGTTGACGCCGCGGAGCGCTGCACGGGCCGTGATGCTGTCGGCGGCCTCGGCCTCCAGACGGTGGCGGCGGGCGCCGAGCAGGGAGAACTCGATGATGACGAAGAACGCGCTGAGCACGATGAGCGCGACCGTCACGGGGACGACGAAGAGCGGGTGTTCGGTCATCGGTCCTCCTCCTTCCCGGAGGTCTTCGGGGCCTGCCCGGCGCCGGTGACGGCATCGGGGGAGGGTGCCTCGGCGACGGTGTCGGTGGTGCGGGAGTCGGTGCCCGCCCGGTCCGCGTCCTCGTCACCGACGGTCGTGAGCACGCGGACGCGTACCAGGTGGGGCACGTGTGCGTCGATCTCCAGGACCTCGACCTCGAGTGTGTGGTGCTCGGGCTCGTCCTCGACGATCTCGGCCGGGTCGAGGGGCACGGGGACGTACACGTGTTCGCCGACGGCCGGGAGTGCGCCGTGGTGGGCGATCGTGAGGCCGGCGACGGTCTCGTAGTCGTCCTCGGGCAGGTCGTGGCCGATGAGGCGGGAGAGCTCGTCGACGTGGACCGAGGCGTCGAGGGTCCAGGTGTCCGCGGACTCCTGGTGGACGTTGGGCTCCGCCGTCTCGTCGTGTTCGTCGGTGAGTTCGCCGACGATCTCCTCGGCGAGGTCCTCGACCGTGAGGATGCCCGCGAACCCGCCGTGTTCGTCGACGACGCAGGCGAGCTGGGCACCGGCACGGACCATCCCGGCCAACGCGCGGGGCAGCGGCATGAGGGTCGGGACGACGTGGGCCGGCAGCATGACGTCCGCGGCCGTGCGGTTCCCGGCGGGCTCGTCACGCAAGAGGGTCACGAGGTCGACGACGCCCACGGGGACGTCCTCGGCGTCGACCACGGGATAGCGCGTGTGGCCGGTGGCCATCGCGGTCCGCAGGTCGTCGACGGTGGTGTCGAGGTCGACGGCGTCGACGTGGTGACGGGGTACGAGGGCGTGCTCGACGTCCTGCTCGGGGAAGTCGAGCACGCGGTCGATGACGACCGAGAGGTCCGCCGGGAGGTCACCGGATTCGCGGGACTCGGCGACGGCTCGGCGCAGGTCTGCGGGGGAGAGGTGTGGGTCGACGTCGTGGACCGGGGTGATGCCCAGCAACGTGAGGAGCGCCTCGGCGGATTTGTCGAAGACGGCGACCAGCCAGCCGAACACCGTGAGGTACAGGAGCGTCGAGGGGGCGAGCTTCCGTGCCAGGGGCGCGGCGTTCGCGATCGCGAGGTTCTTGGGGTAAAGCTCACCGAAGATCATCTGCACGATCGTCGCGATCGCGAGTGCCGCGACGGTACCGACGGTGATGCTCACGGCGGTCGGGACACCGATGCCGCCGAGCAGGACGCCGAGCGACCGGCCGATGAGCGGCTCGGCCACGTAACCGATGAGCAGGCCGGTGACGGTGATGCCCAGCTGGGCGCCGGAGAGCATGAAGGACATCCGGCCGGTGACCTTGAGGGCCCGGCGGGCGGAGGCGTCACCGGCCTCGGCGCGGGCCCGGAGGGCGGCCCGGTCGACGGACATGTAGGCGAACTCCTGGGCCACGAAGTAGCCGTTCGCCGCGATGATCGCGAGCATCGCGAGGACGCCCACGAGAAGGAGGAGGACCGCGCTCAGCACGTTCCCTCCAGCAGGTCGGTGCGGGTCAGTCCGGTGCCGGTGAGTTGATCAGTACCGGTCGGTGGGGACGGACAATGACCGGGGACGTCGTCGTGCGCCCCCGTATGCGGTTGTGAACCCATGTGGCTCGGTGTCTCCTCGAAGGTGTCGGGGATACGCATCATAGCGGCCCGAGCCGTGTGCAGGCCCCAGGTTCGGACCCCCGCTCCCGAGGCGCCTCGGGAGC
>NZ_JBDIUY010000009.1:0-44155 GCF_040212315.1 Brevibacterium litoralis
CTGAGTCCCACGCCGCCCCGGACCCCCGCTCCCGAGGCGCCTCGGGAGCGGGGGTCCGGGGCGGCGTGGGACTCAGCCGGTGGGGTGCCGGGGCTTGGGCGGCGTGGGACTCAGCCGATCGTGAGGACCGTGCGACCGCGGGAGCCGCCGGCGGCCAGTGCCTGCATCGTCTCGTTGATGACGTCCGCGTTCATCGGCTTCTCGACGATCGGGAGTTTGGGCAGGTCGTGGGTGCGGGCGATCTCGACGACCTCCTTGAGTTCCGGCAGGCTGCCGACGAAGGAGCCGCGGATGTTGAGCACCTTGAGCGGGGCGATCGAGGTCGGGTAGGTGTGCATGCCGCCGAACAGGCCGACGCTCACGAGGGTGCCGCCTTTGCGCAGCGAGTGGAACCCGAGGGGTGCGGTCTTGTCGTTGTTGACGAAGTCGACGGCGCCGTGGATCTCGCCTCCGGCCGCACCGACGAGGGCGGCGATCGGGTCCTCGGCCGTCATGGAGTTGACGGTGATGGAGGCGCCCAGGGACTTCGCGAGTTCCAGGTTCTCGTCGCTCACGTCGACGACGGCGACCTTGAGGTGGCCGAGGGCCTTGAGCATGGCGACGGCCATGAGGCCCACGCCGCCGGCGCCGATGACCGCGATGGTGTCCTCGGGCCCGGCCGGCAGCAGCTTGTTGACGGCGGAGAATGCGGTGATGCCGGCGCAGGCGAGGGTCGCGCCCCAGGCGGGGTCGAGGTCACCGAGCGGGACCAGGTACTTCTCGTCGGGCACCCAGACCTGGTGGGCGAAACCGCCCTTGAGGGGACCGGAGATGATCCGGCCCTGCGGGCACAGGTTCTCCTTCTCGTCCTGGCAGGTGACGCACTCGCCGCAGCCGATCCACGGGAAGACGATGAACTTCTCGTCACCGGGCGCCACGGTCGCGTCGGGGCCGACCGCGGAGACGGTGCCGACGATCTCGTGGCCGAAGACCGCCGGGAACTCGGTGCCGAAGGCGGTGAGTTCGAGCTTGCCGAACTGGCCGAGGTCGAAGAACCCCTCGGCGGTGTGCACGTCACTGTGGCACACGCCGGAGTGGGTGATGTCGACGAGGACCGACTTCCCGGTGAGTTCGGGCGTCGGCAGCTCCATGGCCTCGACCGGCTGTCCCGGGGTGGGGACTGCATATGCCTGCATCTCTGATCTCCTTTGATCACATGTTCAGGGAACTCCACCCGATCACTGGACTGTTGCAGTTGGCAAGAGAAATCCATGCGTTCTCGGTAATGGAACGACCTGAATCCCGTGTCAGGCCCGCGGGCCGGCGGCATGCGGTGCGGCACGTGCCGAACGCCGAGGCGCCCGTCGCACGGGTCGTGTGCGACGGGCGCCTCGGGAGCGGTGGGGCGTGGGCGCGGTCAGTCGGCGACGAGGACGGTACGCCCGCGGGACTTCCCTTCGCGCAGGGCGTCGAGAGCGGCGTTGAGGTTGTCCGCGCCCAGCTCCTGCTCGGTGATGGGCAGGGACGGGAGGTCGTTGGTGCGGGCGATCTCGACGAGGGCCTTGAGCTCGCCGAGACTGCCGACGAAGGAGCCCTGGATCGTCTTGGCCTGGAGGGCGAGCGGCGCGGTGCCGTACTCGTGGGCGCCGCCGAAGAGGCCGACGGACACGAGCTTGCCGCCCTTCTGCAGTGCGCGCAGTGCGAGCGAGGCGGTCGCACCGTTGTTGACGAAGTCGGCGATGCCGGCGATGGGGCCGCCCGCGACCTGGAGGAGTTCCTTCCCGGGGTTCTCGGCGGTCGCGGAGTTGAAGGTGAGTGTGGCACCCATCGACTTCGCGGTCTCCAGGTTCTCGTCGCTCACGTCGATGGCGAGGATGTTCGGGTGGCCGAGCGCGCGGAGGGCGGCGATCGCCATGAGGCCCACCCCGCCGGTGCCGAGCACGCCGATGACCGCGTCGTCGTCGACGGGCAGTAGCTTGTTGACCGCGGAGTAGCTGGTGACGCCGGAGCAGGCGAGGGTGGCACCCCAGGCCGGGTCGATGTCGCCCAGCGGGATGAGGTACTTCTCGTCGGGCACATGGACCTCGTGGGCGAACCCGCCGGGGACGGCGATGCTGAGGTTGCGGCCGCGGACGCAGAGGTTCTCCGCGTCGTCCCGGCACACCTGGCACTCGCCGCAGCCGATCCACGGGAAGACGATGAACTTCTCGTCGCCCGGCTGCACCGTCGCATCAGGGCCTGCGGCGGCCACGGTGCCGACGATCTCGTGACCGAACACGGCCGGGAAACTGGCCGTCAACGGCATGGTCTTGCCACCGCCGACGTCGATGTGTCCCTCCTGCGTGTGGACGTCCGAGTGGCAGACACCCGTGTGGGTGATGTGCACCAGGACCTCCTTGCCCTGCAGTTCCGGGGTGGGGAACTCCATGGGCTCGGCGGGGGCGGCGGGAGCGGGGACGGCGTAGACCTGCACGGGTGATCCTCCTCGATCGGGGTGACGGTCGTCGGTGGCGTGCGGACCGCGCTGGTCCTGAAATCGGCTGAACGACCGTTCGGCGTGACACGTGTATCCCATCACGCATACGTCCCGGAGGGAAGTACCGGGACCCGGAGCCGGGTGAACCTCCGCCGAAGTGAGACGCAGGGTCTGCCGTGAGATGTAGCCTGCGCGGCTCACATCTCGAGGCAGACCCTGCGTCTCACCTGGGGCCACCCGCGCTCACTGCTTGCCGAGCAGGAGATCCGAGATGATGCGCATCTGGATCTCGCTGGAGCCCTCGAAGATCTTGGTGAGCCGGGCGTCGCGCCAGTGCCGTTCGACGGCGAAGTCCTTCGTGTAGCCGGCGCCGCCGTGGATCTGCACGGCCTCGCTCGTCACCCGTTCGGCCATCTCGGCGGCGAAGTACTTGACCATCGCGGCCTCCTTGTCGCACCGTTCACCGGAGTCGATGGCCGTCGCCACGTGGTACATGAGCTGCCGGGCGGCCTCGATCTGGGCGGCCATGTCCGCGATCTTGAACCGCAGGTGCTGGAAGTCGGCGAGCTTCTGCGTGAACTGCACGCGCGTGTTCATGTACTCGATGGAGTCCTCGAGCGCCGCCTGGGCCAGCCCGATCGAGCGCGCCGCGGTGTGCGCACGGCCGACCTCCAGGCCGGAGACCGCCTGGTAGAAGCCCTTGTCCTTCTCGCCGAGCAGGGCGTCGGCGGGCAGCCGCAGTCCGTCGAAGTTGAGATCGAAGGTCTTCCAGCCGAAGTAGCCGATCTTCTTGGCCGGCGTGCCGGTCATGCCCTCAGGGAAGCTGCCCCGTTCCTTCTCCAGGAGGAAGGCACTGATCCCGCGGTGCCGCTTGTTCGGGTCCGGGTCCGTCGAGGTGCGGGCGAACAGCACGATGTAGTCGGCCATGTCCGCGTACGTGCACCACATCTTCGTGCCGGTGATGACCCACTCGCCGGTCGCGGGGTCCTGTTCGGCACGGCACTTGATGTTCGCGACGTCGGAGCCGGCCTCCGCCTCGGAGAGCGCGAACGCACCCAGGTACTCACCGGTGGCGACCTTGGGGAGGACACGCGCCTCCTGCTCCTCGGTCCAGCCACCGCCCATGCCGTTGCCGCGCGCCAGCAGGCCGGAGACGCTCATCCAGGCGCGGGAGAGCTCCTCGGCGACGAGGCAGTACTCGAACACCCCGAGCCCCAGCCCGCCGTGCTCCTCCGGGATGAGGATGCCGAAGAATCCCATGTCCGCCATCTGCTGGACCATGTCCTCGGGGAACTGGCCCTCGACGGGGTCGAGTTCGTTCGCGATCGGCAGGACCACCTCGCGCGAGAACTGCCGGGCCAGCGCCTGCAGTGCCTTCCGGTCCTCGGTCATGTAGTGGGGAGTGTTCGGGCGGGGGCGGGGCTTGTGCGTCACGAGGTGGTCTCCTTTGGCACCAGAAACGGTATGAATCCACTAGCGATTATAGCGTGAGGTGGTATCGATCACGCCAGGGGCCCGAGGCAGGTCGTCGCCGCACGGGGAAGCCGCACGTCACAGCCCGGTCCGGTCTCACAGCGCCGCCCACTCGCGTAGGACGGCCGCCTTGATCTTCGTGCCGTTCGTCCCGGCGGTCGTCGGCATCGCCTCGACGATCCGCACCTCCGCGGGCACCTTGAACCGTGCCAGCCGGTCCCGGCAGTACTCCCGCAGGTCCTCGCCCGTCGGCGCACCCGCACCCGAGGCGCCTTCCCCGTCGGCACCCTCCGTGACCTGCACGAACGCGACCACCTCGGGTTCGCCGGTGACTCCGGTCCGGCCCACGACCTTGGCGATCGCCACGCCGGGGTGGGAAGCCAGATGCATCTCGATCTCCGCCGGGTCGACCAGGAATCCCTTGAGCCGGATGACGTCTCCCATCCGGCACACGAACGCGAAGGACCGGGCGTCGATGGCCGCGGCCAGGTCGCCGGTCCGGAACCATCCGTCGTCCGTCACGTTCTTCCGCATGACGGACCCGTCCGCGTCGCCCAGGTACGCGTCGACGACGTTCGTCCCGCGCAGCTGCAGTTCTCCCCGAACCCCGGGTTCTCCACGTTCGCCCGCGCTCACCGGGGACTCGTCCCCCGGGTCGACCACCCGATACTCGTAACCGGAGTCCACGAGCGCCCCGCCGCCGCGCAGGCGCAGGTCCTCCGGCACCTCGTCGGCCCACGAGGTGAGCGCCGAGAACACCTCCGAGGACCCGTAGAGCCCGCTCGTCACGGTGCCGAACTCCGCCGCGGCCCACCGCGCGAGCTCTGCGCTCATCCCCTGGAAGTCCGCCACCCCGGACCACCGCCAGGTCGCCAGATCGATCGGGGCACCTGCGGCCCGTGCCTTCTCCCACTCCGCGCGGAACCGGGAGATCATGTCGTCCCCTCCGATGTAGTGGGTCCCGCCGAACCGCTCCCAGTCCGCCAGCAGCGCGGCCGCGTCGAACACCGGCTGCAGCACCACGCGCGCTCCGCCGGTGAGCGCCGCCATCCCGGCCATGTACCCGAACACCCCGGAGTACGGCAGCGGTTCGATCAGCACGTCCGCGTCCCCGAACCCCAGCCGCGCGGCCACGGCGTCCATGTGTCGCAGCACCGCCGCCTCCGAGTGGGCCGCGAGCTTGGGCATGCCCGTCGACCCGGAGGTCGTGAAGGCGACCGCGAGCGTGTCGAGGTCCCCGGTGGTCCGGAGCTCCCGTGCGGTCGCGCGGATCTCCGCGGGCGCCTCGGCGGCGGCTCCCGCGCCCGAGGCGCCCTGATCCGAACCCCGACGCAGACGGTCCGCGGGTGCCCGGACCGCGGCCGAGGCGTCCTGACCGCCCCACTCCCCGTCCCTCCCGACGAGCGGCGTCACCACGGCGCCCGCGCCGAGGTCGTGCTCCGCGAGCGCCTCGACCGCGCGGTGCCGACGGCCGGGCGGCGTCGTCACGACGACCGTGGGTGTGCGGAACGGAGCCGAGGCTTCGCCGGGGTGGGCGCGCGTGGCCTCCTCGACTGCACGGCGCGCGGTGGTGAGGAAGTCGACGCCCCGGAAGGCGTGGGCCATGACGAGGACCCGGGGGCGGGCCTTCACGAGGACGTTGCCGACCTCGGCGACGCCGTAGCGGGTGTTCACGCCGATCACGTGGGCACCGAGCGCGGAGGCGGCGTACTGCCAGGCGTAGACCTCGGCCCAGGAGGGGGTCCACACCGCCACGCAGTCGCCAGGGCCGACCCCGTGGTCACGCAGGAGTCCGGCGAGCAGGACCGCGTCGGTGAGGAGGTCGGCGCGGGTGTGGATCCGGTGTCCGCCGGCACCCTCGTCGACGGGTTCGACGAGGACCGGGTGGTCGGGGGCGGCCTCGGCGTCACGCAGGAGACGGCCGAAGAGAGTGGTGGAGATGTGCGGCGTCGTCGACGACATCGGGGATCGACTCGCTTTCGGTTCGGGGTCGGGGGAGGGGGTACGTTCAGAACAGTCGGTGGGGTGCCGGGGATGGGGCGGCATTCAGAGCAGTCGGCGCAGCATGAGCCCGCGCACGGAGCCCATCGCCACGAGGATGAGGGTGAGGACGAGGACCCAGAAGACCATCGTCGCCTGGACCCCGGCGTGTTCGACGTCGAAGGTGAGTTCGTGGACGAACACGGAGAGCATCGACGCGCCGATCGCGGGCAGGGTCCAGCCCGGTGACAGGCGCGCCGTCACGGAGATGAGGACGATCGCCCCGGCCGGTGCCGCCAGCCACGAGACCATCCACACGCACAGGATCACCAGGCTCGCGACGAGGGCCGAGGGTGGTCCGACATAGGACTCCTGGACCTCCATGGGGTCGTGGCGCAGCGCCGCCGGCAACAGCCCGAGGGCGAGGGTGCCCAGTGCCAGGTCGACGAACACGGTGACGAGGATCCGGGTCGAGGCCGTCGAGTCCATGTGCGTGGGCTGTTGGATCTGCAGCCAGTGGAGCCAGGCGGACATGCCGACACCGGCGACGAGGGCGATCCACCACAGCACCTGCATCCGGCGCCGGGTGCGCACGATCCCACGCCGACGGCGGATCTCGCCGGTGGTCGGTTGGTCCGGCCGGGGCGTTCCGGGGTGGTTCGTCTCCATGCCCCCGCAGCGTAGTCCGCCGTTCCCGGGAGAGGCTGAGGGGAGTCTCCACACCTCCTCCCCGCGCCCGAGGCGCCCTAACCCGATCTCCGACGCACCCCGACCGTCCCGGCTCTTCCTGCGTCCGAGGTGCCCTGCAGTCCTCATGGGAACTGCAGGGCACCTCGGGCGCGGGATCAGACGACCAGGCTCGCGACGAAGACGAGCACGATGAGGATCGGGCCGGAAATGAGCATCGAGGCCGACGAGTAGCCGACCATGTCGCGCATGCGGCAGCCTGCGATCGCCAGCAGGGGGAGGGCGAAGAGCGGCTGGATCATGTTCGTGAGCGCGTCGCCGTAACCGATCGCCATCGTGATGAGGCCGGGGTCCGCGCCCATGCGACCGGCGGCGTCGAGCATGATCGGGCCCTGGATGGCGAACTGGCCGCCGGCCGGCGTGTTCTCGGGTTCCTCGGCGGTGGTGGGGAAGGCGTCCTCGGCGGCACCGGGCGGCAGGGTCTTGATCTTCGTCGGGTCCTTGGGTGCGAGCGTGGGCATGAGGCACACGAGGGCGGTGACGGCGAGCACCATGCCCAGGAGATTCCACCAGGTCGGGAGGGTCTCCTGGACGGGGACGACGCGGCCGAGCGTGTCCATGATGAAGGAGTCCGGGGTCGCGACGGCCAGGGCGGTCGACGAGGAGTAGCACATCGACCACACGCTCAGGTTCGTGTAGGCGGCGGCGACCGACCATGAGCGGGAAGTGGATCTTCAGTCCCTTGCGGGCGGCCTGGATCGAGACCTCGCGGGACATGAGGCCACCGACGACGAGGCCCAGGCCCCAGGTGAGCATCGTCGCCACGCAGGAGACGAAGGTGACCCACGCGTAGGCCTGGAACTCGGTGCGCGGGACCGGGGCCAGACGCATGAGGACCTTGTGCACCACCGGGGTGTTCGCGAGCGCGTGGCCGAGGAACAGGATGAGGCACATCTGCATGGTGAAGGGCAGCAGTCCCGCCAGGCCGGTGCCCCAGGACTCGACCGAACCGATCGCGCCGATGTCCGTGAAGAGGATCGCCGCGATGAACACGATGACCGTGAGGGCGAGGGCGAAGACGAGCGGGGCGGGCATCCAGCGTTCGACGAATCGGCTGAACGGGCCGGTGATGACTCTGAGCCCGGGGCACTCCTTCGTGCGGGACGTCGTGGGGGTCCGGTCGGACAGAACAGGCCGGTACGTTACCTGAACGCTCGTTCAGTGTCGAGGGGCGATCCGCATGGTGGCGGGCGGATTCCCGGGGGAACCATGTCCCTTCCCGAGGGAACCATGTCCGTGGGAAGGCTCCGGGTTTCCCCACCCCGCTCGGTGGGTCGCCTCCCTACTGCGCAGTAGTCCGCGTGCGTACCTTTGATTCCATGAACACTTCTGTCGGCACGGCCCCGCCCCTGGTGGTCGACCTGCCTCCACGCCCGGTCACGGTGCCCGACCGTGACCACGGGGGTTCCGCCCGGGTACAGCCGGGACTGCCGGGCGTCGTCAACGTCGTCCTCTCCGGCGTCCTCGGACTCTTCTGGCTGTGGATCCCGCTGGGCCTCTTCGTCTTCGGGATCGGCGGGCTGTTGGCCCTCGGCTCCGGGATCATTCTGCTGCTCGCCTGGTTCGCGGTGCAGCGGGTGGTCAACCACCTCGAACGCCTGCGCGCCGAGGCGATCTACGGCGAGGGCCTGCTCGTGCCGGTCGAGAAGCCGGTGTCCAAGACCGGTGCCGCCGGGTTCCTGCAGCGGCAGTGGAACGCCTTCACCTCGGCGGCGTTCTGGCGCTCGGCCGCCCACCACTACGTCAAGGCACTCTACGGACTGCTCGTCTGCGTCCTCGTGCTCACCGGCCTGGGGATCGGGGCGGACCTGCTGGCCGCCGCGATCAACCCGATGTCCGCGGTCTCCGGCGGCGTCGCGTTCTCCTTCGGCGGGGAACCCGAGTGGTTCGTCAACCGGATCATGGACGTGGCACTCGGTGTCGTCGTGTTCGCCTCCTCCGGGATGCTCCTGTGGTTCTCCGCCTACCTGGACCGCGGCCTCGACCGCGGGCTGCTGCCGCCCACCCGCAGCGGCATGCTGGAGAAGCAGGTGACCCGCCTGGACCGCGCGCGCAGCGGTGCCGTCGAGGCGGCGACCGCGGAACGACTGCGGATCGAACGCGATCTCCACGACGGCGTCCAGCCCATGCTCGTCGCGGTGTCGATGAAGCTCGGGATGGCCAAGGCGAAGTTCGACAAGGACCCGGCGGGGGCCAAGCAGCTGCTCGCCGAGGCGCACGCCGAGTCGAAGTCCGCCATCACCGAGCTGCGCCAGCTGGCCCGGGGCATCCATCCGGCCGTCCTCACCGACCGGGGCCTCGACGCGGCGGTGAGTGCGCTCGCCGGGCGCTCGCCGATCCCCGTGGACGTCACCATCGACCTGCCCTTCCGCCCGGGGGAGGAGACGGAGTCCGTCGCCTACTTCGTCGTCGCCGAGGCGCTCACGAACGCGGCCAAGCACGCGCAGGCCACCCGCGCCCGGGTGAGGGTCACCGGTTCGCAGGGGCCCGGACCCGGCGGTCGGGGCGGTAGTGTGCAGGTGAGTGTGAGTGACGACGGACGCGGAGGTGCCGTCATCACCCGGGACGGCTCCCACACAGGGCTCGCCGGCCTGGTCGACCGGGTCGCGGCCGCAGGGGGAACCTGCACCGTCACCAGCCCGGTCGGAGGACCGACCATCATCGTCGCGGAGGTGCCATGCGGATCGTGATCGCCGAGGACGCCGTCCTGTTGCGCGAAGGACTCGTCCGACTTCTCACCGACGCCGGCCACGAGGTGGTCCACGCCGTCGACGACGCCGGGAAACTGCTCTCCGCGGTGAACGCCTCGACCCCCGATCTCGCGGTCGTCGACGTCCGGATGCCCCCGACCTTCACCGACGAGGGGATCCGTGCCGCCGGGCTCATGCGCAAGCAGAACCCGGACACCGCGGTGCTCGTCCTCTCGCAGTACGTCGAGGAGAAGTACGCGGCGGACCTCATTTCCGAGAACAGCGGAGGTTTCGGCTACCTGCTCAAGGACCGGGTGGCCGACGTCGAGGACTTCCTCGAGGCCGTCGAGGAGGTCGCCGCCGGTGGCACCGTCCTCGACCCGGAGGTCGTCCAGCAGATCCTGGTGCGCTCGCGCAAGCAGGACGGCCTCGGTCAGCTCTCCCCGCGGGAGCGCGAGGTCCTGCAGCTCATCGCCGAGGGCAAGTCGAACGCCGCCATCGCCGGGACGCTCTACCTGAGTGCCGGGGCCGTCGAGAAGCACATCAGCAGCATCTTCACGAAGTTCGGGTTCACCCAGGACGTCTCCGAGAACCGCCGTGTCCTCGCGGTCCTCAAGTTCCTCGGCGCCTGACCCCGAACCGTCCACCGGGCGCTCCCTGGGCTCCTGAACCGTCCACCGGGCGCTCGGTAGGCCTCGAGCGGGCACGTGCTCACCCGCTCGTCACCTCACCGTCATCTCGTCACATCCGCAGGCCGTCCCCCGACGGGCCGGGCCGGAAGGACTCCACGTCATGTCGACATTCGCTCCCACCTCCACAGCCGTTCCCGGCGGCCTCGGTGGTCCCCCGGGCTCCGGTCCGGGCGGCCCCGGTCCCCACGGCACCGGACAGCGCCCCGAACCCCCGCAGTTCCCGCAGGGTCGCCAGACCGCCGTGCGGGTCGTCGCGGCCACCGTCGCCGTGATCGTCGCGCTCGTGGTCGGCGGGTTCACCGTCAGCGGGTTCGTCCACGATCTGCGCATGCGCGCGGACAGTACGACCCGCTCGATCACCTCGGCGGTCTCCACCCTCACGATCGACGCCCCGAACGCCGTGGTCGACGTCTCGACCAGTCACAGTGCCGACCAGGTGTCCGTCGAACTGGAGTACCAGGGGGTCGGCACCGCTCCGGTGCTCGACGTCGCCGAGTCGGGAGACCCCGATTCCGCCGCGGTCCACGTGAGCCTGGAGGACCAGCCGGGCGCCGGGATCCGCAACATCATCGACCGGCAGGTCGACCTGAACGTCGTCGTCCCGGCCGACATGGCCGCCGGGATGGATCTGGGCGTCGAGACGCGGGTGGGCTTCTCCCACATCGACGGCCGGTTCGCCTCGGCGCACATCGACACGGTCAACGGAGCCGTCGACGCCGACATCGAGACGGACGGGGCGCTGACCGTGGAGACCAGGACCGGCGCCCTGACCCTGTCCGGGAGGGCCGCCAGCGCCACGCTGACCTCGGAGAACGGGGTCGTCTCCGTCGACGAGATCGCCGTGTCCGACACGCTCGACGTCACCTCGCGGACCGGGCCGGTCTCCGTCACCCTCGACCCCGCGCTCGTCCCCGTGGGCGGGGTGACGATCGACTCCGATGACGCCTGGGTCGATCTCGCCCTGCCGCGGGCCGATGACTACGCGGACGCCGAGAACGCCGCGGCCGTGCCGGGGGCTCCGGACCCGGGCACCCCGGACCCCGGCGACCCGGCCGCCGGTGAGGACGGGGACGCCTCCCCGGTGCGGGGGTACTTCGTCGACGCGAGCAGCGACCAGGGCCACGTCGAGACGGAGATCGACGGCGAGCCGGCACCCGGCGACGGCATCATCCCCGTGACGGTCCGCGCCGAGACCGGCGCGGTGGACATCCACCACACCTGACGATCCACCACACGACACACCGCCGGAGGCTCCGGCCGGTTCCGCCGGCAGGGGCCTCTGGCAGTCTGGGACGGTGAATCCCCGCACCCCCTCCCGGCGCACCCCCGCGCAGCGCGCCGCCCGCTGGTCGGTGGCGCTCATGTTCCTCCTCAACGGGTTCGTGCTCGCCGGGCTCATGCCCCGCTACCCGGAACTCAAGGTGGCGCTCGCCCTCGACGAAGCGGCCTTCGGCCTCGTCCTCGCCTGCGTGACGATCGGGTCGCTGTGCGCCTTCGCGCTCCCCGCGCCCCTCATACGCCGGTTCGGAGCCGTCCCCGTCACCCTGGTCGGCACCGTCGCGATGATCCTGTGCACCCTCGCGATCGGCTTCGCCGCCGCATGGCTCCCCGTCGTTCTCCTCGTCGTCCTGCTCATGGCCGGCAACGGCTTCTGTGACGCCGTCGTCGACGCCGCCCAGAACGTCCACGGCCTCGCCGTCGAGAAGGCCTACGGCTCCGCGATCTTCAGCGCCCTCCACGCCACCTGGAGCATCGGGTCGGTGGCCGGCGGCGCGCTCGGACTCGGTGCCGCCGCCCTCGGGATCCCGCTGTGGGCACACCTCACCGGTGTCGGGCTGCTCGCAGGCGGCCTGTGCCTGTGGTCCGCCTCGCTCGCCCGCCGCAGTGCCCACCTGGTCGACGGGTCGCGGCGCACCCGCACCGTCGTCGAGCACGCAGGATCCTCCGAACCCGCCGCCGAGGCGCCCTGGTCTTCTCCCCGACGCAACCGGTCCGTTGACGACCCGGAGCTCGCCGCCGAGGCGCACTCTCCTCGGCAGGATCCCGCCGCCCCCGTCTCCCCGGCCTGGGGACTGCTGGCGCTCGTGATCGTCCTGGGGGTGCTCGGGGTGCTCGTCGAGGACGTGGGCCTCAACTGGTCGGCGGTGTACTTCGAGGGTGTGGGCGGCATACCGATCGGGCTCGCCGGGGCCGCCTACGTCGTGGCGCTCGGCAGCCAGTTCGTCGGGCGGGTGCTCGCGGACGGGTTCACGGAGCGGTTCGGTTCCGTCGTGCTCATCCGACTCGGCGGGCTGCTCACGGCCCTCGGGATGGGGCTCATGATGACGGTGGGGACGCCGTGGGCGGTGCTCGTCGGATTCGCGTGCACCGGGTTCGGCAGCGCGACCTTCGTCCCGACGGCCTATGCGGTGGCCGGGCGCCTGCCGGGGTTCAAGCACGGGACGGCCGTGGCGATCACCAGTTGGGTCCTGCGGATCGGTGGGCTCGTGTCCTCACCGTCGATCGGCTTCCTGGCCGCCGCGCTGGGTCTGCGGTGGGCGTTCCTGCTGCCGTTCCTCGCCGGGGTCGTGGCGCTGCTGACCGCCGGGACCCTGCGCCGCGTGCCACCACGCTGACAGTCGTTCCCCGCTCGCCGGCCGACCCCGACGCCGCCCATCGACCGTCAACGACAAGGTCTTTGCCGATTGCCGTACCGATGCACGGCAATCCGGTCTGCCTGCCGTGCATCGGTACGGCAGCTGACACGGAGGTTGCAGGCCAGGCTGCCGCGTCGACGCCGCGGGCATAGGCTCGGGGCATGGCACTCCACCCCTTCACCCAGGTCGACGTGTTCGGCCGTACCGGTCTGTCCGGTAACCCGCTCGCCGTCGTCCACGAGGCCGGTGACCTGGACGATGCGAGGATGGCCGACTTCGCGCGCTGGACCAACCTGTCGGAGACCACCTTCCTCCTCCCGCCCACGGAGTCCGGCCGTGCCGGCGGCGCCGACTACCGGGTGCGCATCTGGACCCCGGCGGGCGAACTCCCCTTCGCAGGTCATCCCACCCTCGGCTCCGCCCACGCCTGGCTGGCCGCGGGTGGCGAGCCCGCGCGGGCCGGGTCCGTCGTCCAGGAATGCGCGGCCGGGATCGTCGGCCTGCGTCACGACGCGGAGGCGGGCCGTCTGGCTTTCGCCGCTCCGCCCCAGGTGCGCTCCGACGCACCCACCGAGGAGGAACTCGCCGGTGCCCTGCGTGCCCTTGACCTCGAACCCTCCCACGTCCGAGGCGCCCGCTGGATCGACAACGGGCCCGGCTGGTTCGGTCTGTGGCTGGACGACGCCGCGACGGTCGACGCGGTCCGGCCCGACGCCGCGGCCTTCGCCGGCTGGAAGATCGGTATCGCCGGACCCGTGCACGAACCTTCCGGATCCGGGCAGGGCACGGAGGCCCCTGCCGACATCCGGGTCCGTGGTTTCTTCGCCGACGGCGACTCCGGCTTCTTCATGGAGGACCCGGTGACCGGCAGCCTCAACGCGAGCCTGGGGCAGTGGCTCATCGGAGAGGGGGAGCTCCCCGCCGCGTACACCGCGCAGCAGGGCGTGGCGATCGGCCACGACGGTCTCGTCCACGTCGAACGGGTGGGCGAGGACCTGTGGGTCGGCGGCGCGACCCGCACCGTCATCACCGGCTCCGTCGACCTGTGAGGCCCCGGGTTCCGGCCCCTGTCGGCGGGACTGCTGGGCCGCCTGGGGCGGGAGTGCGAGGTAGATGCCGTTCGACGGAGCACATGTCTCGTAGTCGTGCGTGACTACGAGACATGAGTCCTGTGGATCGACGCTTTGCTCGTAGGCGCGGAAGGAGCGCGGCCCTGGCCGCGTAGGCTGGTGGGGTGACCGACCGAGAACTCGTCGTCCTGCTCGCCGATGACGGCACGCCCACCGGGACCGCGCCCAAGGCGACCGTCCACAGCACGGACACGCCGCTGCACCTGGCCTTCTCCTGCTTCCTGTACGACACGGAGGGCCGGATCCTGCTCACCCGGCGGGCGCTGTCGAAGAAGACCTGGCCGGGTGTGTGGACCAATTCCTTCTGCGGTCACCCGGGGCCCGACGAACCCTTCGACGCGGCGATCGAACGCCGCGCCCACCAGGAACTCGGCACCCGGGTCCGTGACATCGCACCGGTCGTCCCGGACTTCCGGTACCGCGCGGTCGACGCCTCGGGCGTGGTGGAGAACGAGGTCTGCCCCGTCTACACGGCGACCCTCGACGGTGAGCTGGTCCCCGTCCCGGACGAGGTCATGGAGACCGCCTGGATCGCACCGGCGGATCTCGACGCCGCGCTGGAGGCCGCTCCCTTCGCGTTCAGCCCCTGGATGTACGACGAGTGGCAGGCCTTCCGCTCCCACCAGGTGTGAATCCTCCCTGACCTGCAGTTTTGCGGATCTGCAGGACTGAACTCGCGGATTTGTAGTGTCGAACTCGCGGGTTTGTCACCTGCGATGCGACCACGTCTCCCGCGTGCAGGGCCTGCGCGTCTACTGTCGGGAGCATGGACAGCAACGACGTTCCCACCCCGCAGGACCCGACCACCTCGCCCGACCTCACGCGGGTCCGGCTCGACCACCCGGAACCGGGCATTGCACGGCTCACCCTCTGCCGCCCCGATCGGATGAATGCCGGCGACACCCACTTCGTGCAGGCCGTCCTCGCGGCACTCGACGAGGTCGAGTCCGACACCGACCTGCGGGTGCTCGTCCTCACCGGAGAGGGCCGCGCCTTCTGTGCCGGCCTCGACCTCACGGGCTTCGACGACGACCACCTCGTGACCGAGCGCGGCCGTGTTCTCCGCACCATGGAGCGCCAGAAGGAGATCGCACACCTCGTCGCACGGATCCGCGGCCTGCGCATCCCCGTCGTCGCGGCGGCGGGCGGCGCGACCGCGGGCCTGGGCCTCTCGATGCTCTGCGCCTCCGACGTCCGCTATGCCGTCCCGGACGCCGCGATGGCTGTCGGGTACATCCGCGCCGGGTTCTCCGCCTGCGACATGGGCCTGTCGTGGCTGCTCCCGCGGATCGTCGGGGCCGGCCGCGCCCAGGAACTCATGCTCACCGGCCGCCGCTTCACCGCCGCCGAGGCGCACTCCTTCGGACTCCTCGCCGCCGTCGTCGAACCGGCGGAGCTCATGGACACGGCACTGGCCACGGCGCGGCAGATCATGCGCAACGCCCCGCTGTCGGTCGAGTACACGAAGGAGGGACTGTGGAAGTCCCTGGAGATCCCCTCCTTCGAGGCCGCCGTCGAGTTCGAGAACCGCCAACAGCTCTTCACCGCGCTCCTCGACGACCGGGAGGAGGCGACCGCGAGCTTCCTGGAGAAGCGCGACCCCCACTACTCCCGCCGCTGAGGCGCCCTCCCGTGCCACCTGCGCGGGCCTGGCCCGCGCCTTCCCCGCGCGCTCACTCGCGGGGAGCGAGCCCCAGCAACCGCGCGCCGTTGTCCCACAGGACCGCGCGCATCCAGTCGTCGCCGAGGCCCCAGGCCTCCAGTGCCTCGATCTGGTGGGCGTAGTCGTAGGGGATGTTGGGGAAGTCGGTACCGAGGACCACCTTCTCCGGCATCCCTCCCAGGCGCGCCAGGTGATGGTCCGGCAGTGCACCGTTCCGGTCGTTCCAGAAGTCCGTGCCCACCATCGTCGTGTCCAGGTGGACGTTGACGTACTCCTCGGTGAGGTCCGTGAACTCGCGGTACTCGGGATTGCCCATGTGGGCGATCACGAGGGTGAGCCGCGGGAACCGCTCCAGCACGGTGCGCACGTGGTCCGGACCCGTGTACGCACCGGGCAGGGGCGAGGATCCCGCGTGGATGACGACGGGCACCCCGGCCTCCTGCAGTGCCGCCCAGGCCGGGTCGAGCAGGGGATCGTCCGGCGCGAACTCGCCCACCTGCACGTGCATCTTGAACAGCCGGGCGCCGGACTCCAACGCGGCCTCCACGTAGTCGCCCACGCCCTCCTCGGGGTAGAGCGTGCCGCAGTGGATCCCGTCGGGCACCCGGGCGGCGAACTCGGCGTTCCAGTCGTTGAGCCACTGCGCCATGCCCGGTTTGTGCGGATAGGTGAGCGCCGGGATCGCGTGGAGCCCCAGGTCGCGGAGGATCTGCAGGCGTTCGTCCTCCGGGAACCGGTACCGGATCGGCCACTCCTTGCCGTAGTGGCGGCCGGCCTCGTCGAAGTACGCCCACACCTTCCGCTCCATCGGCGGCGGCAGGAAGTGCACGTGGATGTCGGCCAGGCCCGGCAACCCGAGCGCGGCCGTGTAGGCAGGGACGTCCTCGTCTCTCATGTCCCTCATCCTGGCACGTTCGCCCGGTCACGGCACGGCCCGTCCCACCGCAGGAACGCACCACATCGACGAGTGGACCAGAATGGGTCGCATGTACGCCTCCGCCACCCTCCCCGATCCGTACCCCATCGTCCTGCCCGCGGACACCCGTGCCGTCGGGCAGGAGCCGTTCCTGCAGGTGGGGGACCCCGTGAGGTGGCGGTTCCGGCGTTTCGACTTCGCCCACCACGGCACCGAGGTCGTCCACCCCATGACCGTCGTCCGCGACGACGCCCGCGGCGCCGTCCTGTGGATGTCCGGAGGCACCCCCGTGCAGAACTCGCGCATCAGCGGCTGGGAGGACGTCAACCCGCACCGCGTGCCCCACGAGGTCCGCTTCCGTCCCGCCGACACCGCCCTGCCCCGTGTCACCGTCCCCGGCGAGTGGACGGGCACCGGTGTCCTGCGGATCGTCCCGGCGGGCCTGCCCTTCTCCGTCTGGCTGTTCTGGGACGCTCCCGAGGCGCCCTCCCCGCGGGAGAGCACCTTCAGGGGGTGGTACGTGAACCTCGAGCACCGGCACGTACGGGCGCGCGGGGAGGACGGCGTGGTCGACCACTACTCCAGCGACCACACGCTCGACCTGTGGATCACGTGCACGGGGCACGTGCGGCTCAAGGACGAGGACGAACTGGTCGCGGCCGAGGCCGCGGGCATGTGGTCGCCGGAGATCGTGCGGACGATTCGGGCGGAGGCCGACCTGGCGCTCGAGGCCTGGCACACCGGGCACTGGGCGTTCGACGCCGAGTGGACCCGGTGGGCGCCGCCGGCCTGAACAGGCGGCGTCGAGGTCAGTCCGCGACGCGGATGATCGTCTTGCCGAAGTTCTGGCCCTTGAGCATGCCGACGAAGGTGGCCGGGGCGTTGTCCAGGCCGTCGGTGATGTCCTCGCGGTAGGCGACCTTCCCCTCGGCGACCCACTGACCCATGTCGCGCAGGAAATCGGAGAACATGGTGGGCACGAACTCCGTCTGGATGAAGCCGCGCAGGGTGAGGCTGGAGCGCAGCACGGTGCCCATGAGGGCCTGGGAGCGGTCTGGTCCCTCGGGCAGGCTCGTGGCGTTGTAGGAGGAGGCCACGCCGCACACGGGGACGCGGGCGTAGGTGTTGAGCAGCGGCAGGACGGCGTCCCAGACGGCGCCGCCCACGTTCTCGAAGTAGACGTCGATGCCGTCGGGAGCGGCGGCTGCGAGGTCGGCAGGCAGCGCCGGGTTGCCCGCGGAGTCGACGGCACGGTGGTCGAGGGCCGCGTCGAAGCCCAGCTCCTCCAGGTAGGCGACCTTCTCGGGACCGCCGGCGATGCCGATGGCCCTGGCGCCCTTGAGCTTGGCGATCTGGCCGACGGCGGAGCCCACCGGCCCGGTGGCCGCGGCGACGGCCACGGTCTCGCCGGGCTTGGGGTCACCGATGGCGAGCAGGCCGGCGTAGGCGGTGAAGCCGGGCATGCCGAGGACACCGAGGGCGGTCGTCACCGGGGCGAGAGCGGGGTCGAGCTTGCGGAGGATCTCGGCCTTCTCGGTGCTGTGGGTCTGCCAGCCGCCGTAGCCGAGCACCGTGTCGCCGGGGGCGAAGTCGGGGGAGCGCGACTCGACCACCTCGCTCACGGTCGCACCGACCATGACGTCACCGACCTCGACGGGCTTGGCGTAGGACTTCGCATCCGACATCCGACCGCGCATGTACGGGTCGAGGGACAGGTAGAGGGTGCGCAGGAGGACCTCGCCGTCCTCGGGGGCGCGGACCGGAGCGTCGTCGTGGATGAAGTCCGAGGGCTGCGGTTCACCCACCGGCCGGGAGGCCAGACGGATGCGGTGGGAGGTGTGGTCGGTCGTGGGGGTGCTCTGTGGGGTGGTCATGTCCGCAGACTATCCATCCTTGAGGTGTGCGGGAAGGAGCGCGGGAACCGGGCCGGTGAGGTGCGGCGGGCCGGTGGCGGGCGACCCGACGTCTCAGGACCGCGGGCCGCGGGTTGAGACGGGCCCGGAACGGGCGCACCATCGGAGGTGATCCCCGTCACTGCCTGAGCACTCGAAGGAATCCCCGTGAACACTCCGCTCGACGCCCCTTTCCCGACCGCCACACTCCCCGACACCGACGACGGAGCCCACCTGTGGCGCCACTTCGCGCCGATGGCGGACAAACCGTCGCGTGTGATCGAGTCCGCTGAGGGCTGCTACCTCACCGACACCGAGGGCAACCGGCTACTCGACGGGATCGCGAATCTGTTCTGTGTGAACATCGGGTACTCGTTCGGCGAGGAGATCGGACAGGCGGCGGCCGCACAGATGGCGAAGCTGCCCTACCACTCGACCTGGGGGTCCTCGCACCCGACCGCGGTGGCGCTCGCCGAGAAGGTCGCCTCGCTCGCGCCGGGGGACCTGGACCACGTGTTCTTCACGCCGTCCGGGGGAGAGTCCGTCGAGACCGCGATCAAGATCGCCCGCCAGTACTTCCGGCTCAAGGGGGAGAACCGGTTCAAGGTTGTCTCGCGGTACAACGCGTACCACGGCACCTCGCTCGGGGCGCTCTCGGTCATCGGGATCCCCGCGTACCGCCAACCTTTCGAGCCGCTGCTACCGGGCATGGTGAAGGTGCGGAACACCCGCCGGGTCGACCGGCCGGCCGGGGAGACCGAGGAGGAGTTCACGCAGTTCCTCCTGAACGACCTGGAGGAGCGGATCGTCCAGGAGGGACCGGAGACGATCGCGCTCATCCTCCAGGAGCCGGTGCAGAACCACGGCGGCATGCTCGTGCCACCGAAGGGGTACTCGACCGGAGTGCGCGCGATCGCGGACAAGTACGGGATCCTTGTGGCCGCCGACGAGACGATCACCGGCTGGGGGCGGACCGGGCACTGGTTCGCGAGCGAGCGGTTCGACGTGCAGCCGGACATCATCACGACGGCCAAGGGGCTGTCCTCGGCCTATGCGGTCATCGGGTGCGCGATCGCCTCGGAGAAGGTCTACGCGCCGTTCCGGGAGGCCGGGGTGAGCTTCACCCACGGCAACACCTTCGGCGGTCACCCGGTCATGTGCGCGATCGCGCTCAAGAACCTGGAGATCATGGAGCGCGAGGCGCTCAACGCCCACGTGCTCGCCAAGGAGACGGAGTTGCGGGACACGATCGCCGGGGCCCTCGAGGGTTCGAAGGTCGTCACCGAACTGCGCGGCACCGGATTCTTCCTGTCCGTCGAGTTCGCGAACACGAAGGCCGACGGCAGCCCCATGACGCAGGACGAACTCACGAAGCTCTACGGCAAGGCGACCCTCGCGCTGTTCGAGGACGAGGGCGTCATGTTCCGACTGGGCACCGGCGGGGGCATCCCGACCCTCTCCATCTGCCCGCCGCTCGTGGCGGACACACCCGAGTTCGAGCACATGGCCCGGGCACTGACCGCGGTGGTGCCGAAGATCGAACAGATGTACTTCGAGCTGTGACCCATTCCGAACGCTGATCCGAGCCGGTGGCCGGGTGCCCTATCGCCCGGCCTGTTCGATCAACGACTCAAGATCGCCGATCACGTCTTCTCCGCGGCCGTAGCCGCGCTTCATGATGAGTGAGGCCGCTTCTCGTGCCGTGTCCAGGTCTGCATCGGATGCGGCACGGAGGAGGTATCCCAAGTCGGTGAGGTCCTGGTGACGTCCGGCGAGCACCTTCAACGTGATCAAGTGGGCCAGTGATGCCACGGGAAGGAACGTGCCCGGCAGGACCTCAAGTCGCTCCGCCTGCGCAACGATCTCGTCCTCGATGCCGGAGTTCCCGAACATGAGATCGACGAATGCGCTGGACCCACCTGGCTGCGGACTCACCAGACGCACGGTCGCCAAACGGTTCACGTAGTCCTGCTCGACGAACCCGGAAAGGGCGTAACCACGAACGCTGAGTCGGTTGACGATCGATTCGGCCTCGACATCGTCACTCACGGCCACCGCGAGGTCGACGTCCTTGGTGAACCGGGGTTCGCTCCGGAACGAGACCGCGATGCCGCCGATGAGCGCCCACGGAACCCCGAGGTCTTCGAGGTCCGCGGCGATCCTCTCCAGAACGTGGTCGATCGCTTGCACCTACGCACTCCGTGACGAGAGCTGCAGGCGTTCTCCTGCAGAACCACTCGGTGTGGCGAGCCACGCCTGTACCAACGCTTCGATCTCCTCGTCGACGGCGTCGGGATGCTCGCGACGCATCCGCTGGCGATACATGCGCACGCCGAGGTCGAACATGTCGAAGATCTCCCGGAACTTCTCCACATCTGCCTGCGCCATACGGTGATTCTATCGAGCATTGGTGGTGGGACGTGAGCCTGATCCGAGCCGGTAGCCGGGCGCTCGACCTGGCCGCCGACTCCGGGCCCTCAGCGGAACCGTACTGTCACCGGAATTGTGCGAAGGCCTGTTCGGCGGGCACCCCGAAGTGCAGCGCGAGTGTGAGCAGCAGGCGTGCCTTGCGCGGGTGCAGGCGCCCGGCGGAGTGCAGGGAGGCGTCGAGGAGTTCGATCTCCCCGCCGCGGTAACCGTAGGTCCGCTCCAGGGTCGCGCCGGAGCCCGTGCGGCTGGCGAGCACGACGGGCACCCGACGTGCCAGTTCCACGACCTTCTCCACGGTCCAGGCCGGCACGTGCCCGCCACCCACGCCGGCGAGCACGACGCCGCGGTACCCCAGTCCCGGCAGGGCGTCGAGCAGGTCGAGGGAGTCGTGCAGTCCGACCTCCACGTGCGCCACCTTCGGCCAGTCCGTCCCCGCTCCCGAGGCGCCCTGAACCGAACCCCGACGCAACCCCGCCGCGGGTGCCCGGTCTCCGGTCGAGGACCCCTGCCCCTGGCGGCCCTCCGCGGGGACCGTGAAGCCCTGGGCCAGGGAGGCGGGCATGTGCCCGAGGACCACACGGTCCTCGGAGACCCAGCCGAGCGGCCCGAGGGAGGGGCCGGAGCCGAAGGTCGCGACCGAGCTCGCGTGGGACTTGGTGACCGCCGTGGGGTCGTGGATCTCGTCTGCCATGACGACGAGGGAGGGGAGCGGGCGCAGGCGCGGGTCGAGGGCCGCCAGTGCTGCGGCCCGGACATTCGCGGGTCCGTCGGCGCCGGGCAGGGTGGGATTGCGCATGGCACCGGTGACGACGACGGGGATGCCGGAGTCGTTGAGGAGTGAAAGGACGAAGGCCGAGTCCTCGAGGGTGTCGGTGCCCTGGGTGAGGACCAGACCGTCGATGCCGCGGGCGGCGGCGCGGCGGGCCTCGTGGACGACGGCCACCAGGTGGTCGAGCTCGATGCTGCCGCTGGAGACCTGCGCGATCTGACGGAAGGTCATCTGTGGAGCGCCATCCGGAAGGGTGTCCAGGCGGGCGGCCGCGGCGATGTCCTCCGCGGAGACCTGTGGGGCCACACCACCCGTGGAGGTGACCGTCGAGGCGATGGTCCCGCCGAGCGCGACGACGTGGAGACCGGGCTTTCCGGCAGGGGGGCTTGTGCGTGTCGGGGTTGTGCTCGTCGGCATCGGAGCCTCTCGTGACAGGGGGAGATCGACCGTCCAAGGCTAGACGGTGACCGGTGACGAGCCGAGTCGGATCGGGTGAGCGGGGACTCTCCCGATGGCCGGTTCATAACGATTCGGGCATGGGGTGACGAATGGGGCGAATAGTCTCCCTTTCGGCCTATGAGAAACCTCACCCGGTCGTTATTCCGAGCAAGTACGTCTGGGAACGGTGACACCCGCGCGCGTTCGCCGCGGGTCTTCCGGACCGGTCGGCGCCACACTCCTGACACCAGCCTTTTCCGGAAGGACCACGATGAAGACATCGTTCTTCGGACGAGCCCGCACCAAGGTGGCCGCAGCCGCGGTCGCAGGTCTCACCGCCATCGGCAAGGCGGCGAAGAAGGCCCCGTCTACCCCAGCGCCCACCACAGGATCAGCAGGGTGACCAGGAACCCGACGGCGTAGTTCAGCCACAGGAAGGTCCTCCACCCCAGGTGGGTGCGGGCGCTGTCGGCGTCCGTGACGTGCCAGAACCGGCCGGAGTTCGCCGCATAGGGCACCGCGAGCAACCCCGCGAGGACGACCGGCCAGTGTGCATGCACCCCGTCGCCCGGTCCACCGATGACGCCCACGCCCACGAGCACGAGGCCGGCCAGCAGCACGGTCAGAGTCGAGATCCGCACCGTCGGCCGGGCCCCGAGCGCGGTCGCCACGGACTTCAGGCCCGCCTGACGGTCGGGCAGGACGTCCTGCACCGCCCCGAAGGCCTGTGCGGCGCAGCCCCACAGGAAGAACCCGACGAGCACCGCGAGCCCGATGTCGGTGAGCCGCCCGTCCGAGAGCGCGACCCCGAACCACGCGGGTGAGGAGAAGTGGGTCGAACTCGTGACCGCGTCGAGCCCCGGCCGCTCCTTGAATCGCAGCTTCGGCAGGCTGTAGGCGAGGACCGCGAACACGCTGAGCGCCAGCACCGCCGTCGACAGCCAGGAGCCGACGATCACGAGGTACAGACAGAAGGGCAGGCACGACAACGCGGCCGCCCACAGGATCCGCGGGTGCACGACGGCCGCCCGCTCGGCGGACACGAGACCGCCCTCGACCCCTCCCTTCCGTGGATTCCGCAGGTCGGACTCGTGGTCGAAGACGTCATTGATCCCGTACATCGCCAGGTTGTACGGCACGAGGAAGAACAGGGCGCCCACCCAGAACGTGAGGCCGGGTCCGCCCCCGGTGAGCAGGTACGCCGCCCCGAACGGGTAGGCGGTGTTCACCCACGACACCGGCCGCGAGGCGTGGAGCAGTTCCCGCCACATGCTCAGTCCTCCTGCCCTGCGTCGGTCCCCGCCGCCGAGGTGCCCTGCACTCCCGGCGCACCCACCCCGTTCTTCCGCCGGCCGAGGAGTGTCCACAGGGCCGGCAACCACAGGACCGCGAAGACGGTGTAGGCGAGGTCCTCGATCGGCATGACGCCGATCCGGATCCCGCTCGTCTGGGCCTCCCCGTACTCGACGAACCCCGCGAGGATCATGAGGTTATCGAAGACGATCGTGAGGGCCACCAGCAACGCACCGGTCGCCAGCAGGGCCGTCACGGAGAGGCGGGGTGCCCGGTGGAGGGCGCCTCGGGAGCGGGAGGGACGGGCGGACGCCCGGGGTCCACGGAGCGCGGGGACCGCGACGGCCACGGCGAGGGCGAGGAACACGAGGTTGACGAGCGTGTACGTCACGGGTGGACCTCCTCGTCGGTGCGGGTCCGTCCGCGCAGGTGGGCGAGCAGGCGGACGCTGCCGCAGTACACGTTCATGGTCAGCCAGCAGAGGAAGAAAAGGAAGACCGGTTCTTCCAGAGGCATGTCGGGAGCGAGCTCGATGCCCGTGAAGTACCCGGAATCGCCGCGGAAGAAACTGCCGGTGAGGATCCCGGCGGCGTCCCAGGCGAGGAACAGGACCACGGCACTGGCGTGGACGAGCGCGGCGCGGCGCCAGTCGGCGAACCAGAACAGGCGGTGGCGCCAATCGAGCATGCACATGCCGAACAGGGAGAAGAGCAGACATCCGAGGTAGAGCCAGGTCATCGCGCTTCCCTCTCCGGCGCCTGCTCCCACACGGTCTCCGGGTCGAGGGGACCGGTGGAGGTGTCGCCACGGACCGCCTTGAGCACGTTCTGCGCCCCGATGAGGCACATGGGCAGGCCGACGCCCGGTGCGGTGAAGGCGCCGGCGTGCCACAGCCCCGCGACCCGGGAGTTCCGGGGCCTCCCCCGGAACCACACGCTCTGGAACAGGGTGTGGGCCGGACCCAGTACCGTGCCGTGCCAGGCGTGGAGGTCCGCACGGAACTCGGCCGGCGCCAGTGTCTTCCGGTACGTGATGCGACCCGGCAGATCCGCGATCCCGGCCCGCCGCCCGAGGTCGGCCAACAGCCGGTCGCAGTACTCCTGCACCCGCGGGTCGTCCGCCCGCAGGCCCGCGTCGGCGGGGCAGGGGACGAGGACGAAGATGTTCTCCGCGCCCGCCGGCGCGACCCTGTCGTCCGTTCGCGAGGGCGCGCACACGTACACGCTCGCCGGTTCCGGCAGCTGTGCGCGGCCTCCCGCCCGCTCACCGAAGACGGCGGCGAAGTTCGCCCGCCAGTCCGCGGTGAGGAACAGGGAATGGTGCGCGAGTTCCGGGACGCGCCCCTCGACGCCGAGCAGCATGACGATCGCACCCATGCCCGGGTCGCGGCGGTGCCAGGAGCCGGGCGGGCGGGACCGGTACGCACGGGGGAGGAGGGAGGTCTCGACGTGGTGGAGGTCGGCGGTCGTCACGACGTGGTCGGCCTCGAAGACGTGGAGGCCGTCGGCGGCGCGCGCGACGACCTCGCGGACCCGTCCGGTGGTGACGCCGGGGAGTCGCCCGAGGAGCCCAGCCGTGGCCCGTGCGACCGCCGTCGCGCTCGGCACCCTCGGGTCGACGTGGATCGCGGTGACCTCGTGGTCGGTGAGGATCTCCACGCCGGTCTCCCGGGCCAGGCGTGCGATCGCCTCGATGAGTGCGTACATGCCGCCACGCGGGTACTGCACGCCGTCCACGAGGTCGAGGCGGCTCATGAGTTGGTAGATCGCCGGTGTCCCGGCCGGGAAGTTCGCCAGGAACACCGCCGGGTACCCGAGGATCTGCCGCAGCGCCGGGTGCCCGACCGTCCGGTCGATCCGGTCGCCGAGAGTGCCGGTGAGCATGGGGACCAGGTCGCCCAGGCGGGCGAGCACCTCCGGCGCGGCGAGGGTGGTGAGGTCGTCGAAGGTGGTGTGGAGGAAGTGTCGGAGCGCCAGGTCGTAGGCGTCCGAGGCGAGGTCCAGGTAGGCGTCGAGTCGGGGACCGGAGCCGGGCTCCAGCCGTTCGAACAGGTCCCGGACGCGATCCCGGCCGAGGGGGACGTCGATCGGAGGGACCACACCGGAGTCGGTATCGGCCATCGCCGAGGCGAACACGCGGTAGCCCGGATCGAGGGTGACGAGGTCGAGTTGTGCGGCACTCGTGGTCCCGAAGAGCCGGAAGAAGTGGTCGAAGACCTCCGGCATGAGGTACCAGCTGGGGCCTGTGTCCCAGCGGAAACCGTCCGCCTCGTGGGTGCCGGCCCGCCCGCCCACCTGCGCGTTCTTCTCCAGGAGCGTGACCTCGTGCCCCTCACGGGCGAGCAGCGCCGCGCTCGCCAGGCCGGAGATCCCCGCCCCGACGACGACGGTACGGGGACGCGGAAGGGAGGGCGCCTCGGCGGCGGGGGAGGTGGGCGAGGTCCGTGCGGTCATCGGGCGGGGAACGGGTTGCGCCCGGCGAGTGCGCGGCCCGTGAGGTAGAGCTTGCGGGGGTCGGGGACGCGGACGCGGGTGCGCAGGAGTTCGCGGGCCGGGGTGCGGGCCAGACGAGCGTTGAGGTCGGTGAAGAGCGACTGTGCGGCGCGGACGGCCGGGCGGGTGCGCGGCGGCAGGAGGTCGATCGCGGCCGAGGCGAGACGCAGTTCCGCGTCGATCTCCGCGACGAGGGAGTCCTTGACGGCGTCGTCGAAGGCGTCGGGGTCCGACGCCGGGCCCGCGGGGTCCGCTCCGGTGGCGGCGCCCGCCTCGGGGAAGTAGGAGCGGTGGAGCTGGGTGGTGTCCTCGCCGAGGTCGCGGAGGAAGTTGACCTTCTGGAAGGCCGAGCCGAGCGCGCGGGCCCCGCGGAAGAGGCGGTCGTGAAGGCCTGCGTCGGAGGGCAGCGGTGCCCCGTCGAAGAAGGCGAGGACGCACATCTCGCCGACGACCTCGGCGGATCCGTGGATGTAGGTGCGCAGGGACTCCCGGTCATGGGGGACGGGATCCGCGTCCTGACGCATGGCGGCATAGAAGGGACCCCAGTGTTCGGGACCGATGCCGGTGGCCCGCGCGGTGAGCGCGAAGGCGTGGAGGTACGGGTCGGTGGAGAAGCCGCACTCGACCGCGCGGGCGAGTGCGGCCTCGTGCTCCAGGAGGGCGTCACGCTTCTGTGCGCCCGTGGCCTCGGGGAATGCGCCGTCGACGACCTCGTCGGCCACGCGCACGACGGCGTAGACGGCCGCGATGTGGTCGCGCACCGCACGCGGCAGGATGCGGGCCGCGAGAGAGAACGACGTCGAGTACTCCCGCAGAACCTGCTGGGAGGCCGCTCGCGTCGTGCGGGTCCACCGGCTCTGTGACTTCATTCCTCCAGGATACTGGGGCGCATGGGTACGGACGGAATACACGAGGCCTGGAACTGGATCGTCGAGCGGTGGACGGCGAGTGCGGAGCCCTCGCAGACCGCCCTGTACGTGGCCGCCGGGATCATCCTCGCGACCCTGCTCGTCCCGCAGGTCTGGCACCTGGCCCGCAATGCGCTGACGATCGTCCACGAGATGGGTCATGTGCTGGCGGCCGTGCTCGTCGGGCGGCGGGTCCAGGGGATCCGGCTGCACTCGGACACCTCGGGGTTGGCGGTCACACGCGGGAAGCCCCGGGGTCCGGGCGTGCTGTTCGTCGCGCTCGCCGGATACCCGGCGCCGGGGATCGTGGGGCTCGTACTCGTGTGGGCGGCGGCAGCGGGGTACTCGGGCGCCTCGCTCGTGCTGCTCGTCGTCCTGCTGCTCGCGGCGCTGCTCCTCGTGCGCAACGTGTGGGGCGTGCTCGTCCTCCTCGTCTCCCTGGCCGGGAGCGGCCTGGTGCTGTGGTCGAACGAGTCGTCCCTCGTGACGACCGTGGTGATCGTGCTCGGCCTGTTCCTCGCGCTCGGAGCGCCGCGGGCGGCCTGGGACCTCGTCCGATCCCACCTCCGCCGCGGTGCCTCCCACTCGGACGCCACCCTCGCCGCGGGTGCCGTCGGAGGACCGGCGGTGCTGTGGTTGACGGTGTTCGTGCTGGTGACCTGTGGGACCGCGGCGGCCACGCTGTGGTTCGTGGCGACGACGATGTGGGGTGTGGGATGAACCGGCAAGGCGCCTCGGGAGCGGAGCTCGTCGTCCTGTTCGACGGGCTGTGCGGCATGTGCACTCGGTGGGCCCGGACGGGAGAGCGTCTGGACGGCGGACGGGGCCGGGTGCGGTTCGTCGCCAACCAGGTGCCCGGGGTGGTCGAGGAGCACGGCCTCACGCGGGCGATGGTCGACCACCAGATCTGGGCCTTCGACCGGGCGGGCCGGGCGACCGGAGGCGCCCAGGCGGTGGGCGCGATCGCCCAGGTGCTCGCGGGGAGCCGGCAGGGGTGCGCAGGCGTGCTCCCGCGGGTGCTCGCGTGGCCGGGGATCGTCGGCGTGGTCGACGGCGTCTACCAGTGGGTGGCGCGGAACCGGCGGCACTTCCCGGGTGCGACGCCCTGGTGTACGGCGAATCCCGGTGGGTGCGGCGTGCATGAGGCGTGAGCAGCGGGTTTCGACTAGCGTGCGAGGTGTAGGGATCGACCGTGCACGCGCTCGCCACCGGAAGGCCGTCATGACGCAACCGCACCCGTCCGCCCGTCGTCTCCTCCTCTCCACCGCCCTCGGGGCCTCGGCTCTCGTCGGGACCGCGCTCGCCGCCGCCGGTGGGTTCGCGGTGTACACCTCGACCTACGCCGCGATCGACCGGATGCGCGCCGAACGCGCCGGGTTCGTCACCGGCCACACCCTCGTCAACGGGCACGACCTGCACTTCGCCGAGGGCCCGGACAACGGGCCGGCACTCCTGCTCGTCCCTGGTCAGGGGTCCGACCTGTGGAACTACGCGCGGGTCATGCGGGAACTCGCCCGGGACTTCCACGTCTTCGTCCTCGACGTTCCCGGTCACGGGGAGTCGGACTTCGACACGGACCTGTACCACGGACCGGTGCTCGGGGAACTGTTCGCGGACTTCGTCGCCGGTGTCATCGGGGAGCAGGCGATCGTCGCCGGCCACTCCTCGGGCGGACTGGTGGCCGCCTGGATGGGTGCGGCCCGGCCGGAGGTCGTCGCCGCGCTCGTCCTCGAGGATCCTCCCTTCTTCTCCTCCGAACACCCGCGGGCCGAGAGGACCTGGAACCACGTCGACCTCGCGACGGCGGCCCACGGGTTCGTCGGCCAGGACCCGGACCCGGAACGCGGCGAGGCGGAGGACCCCGAGTGGACCGACGACTTCGTCGAGTACTACCTGCGGACCGGTCGGTTCTTCACCCTCTTCGGCGACCTGGAGGACCGGCTGCGGACCTCCGGGATCCGGGACCGGCAGGCCCGCCCCGACGTGCCCGTCACCTGGCCGTACATGTCGCCGGTGATGAACGAGATGATGCGCGGCCTCGACTCCTACGACCCGGCCTTCGGCGAGGCCTTCCACTCCGGGTCCTTCCACCATCTGTTCGACCACGCGACGACGCTGTCGGCGATCTCCGTGCCCACCCTCCTCATCGCCTGCGACTGGCGCTACGACGAGACCGGGATCCTGCTCGCCGCGATGGATGACGAGGACGCCGACCGCGCTTTCGAACTCGTCCCCGACGCCGAGTTCCTGCGGGTGTCCTCCGGCCACGGCTTCCACTTCGAGCACCCGCGCGACTACGTCGAGGCCGTACGGACCTTCACCGCCGCGGTCGTCGACGAGGTTCAGGTGTTCGACTGAGTGTCAGGGGGATCGGATGCTGGAAAGCCGGAGGGTGGGGAGATCAGCTGCTGGGAAACCTCCAACGATCCAGCATCTGATCCGGCCGCTGCTCTTCCCGCAGGTGTTCTCCGCCCCGTCCGGTGAAGCAGGTCTCCCGCCGACGGGAACCCGTTCGTAGACTGGGGGTGTGGGTTCCACATGTCGCGCCCTCCGGTTCACCGCCGTGGTCCCGATCCTCCTCGGGGCTCTCACGGCCACGGGGTGTGCGGACCCGACAGGTGGCGTCACGGACGAACCCCGGGTCGTCGGCGAGACCATCGCCCTGTGGACACCGGGGGACGCGAGCGAAGGCCCCGACCTCGTCCCCACCGATCCGGAGAACACCGTGGGGCCGACCCGCGGTTCCTACGGTGTGGAAGTGCCTGTGCTGCTCCCCGACGCCACGGCTTATGACGACTGGCTGGAGACCGTCCCGAGCGAGGGCGGCATGCGTGCGGCGCTCACCGTCGAGCCGGAGCTCGAGGACTCCGTTCTCCTCGCCTTCCGGCACAGCGTCTGCCACTCGCACGAGGTCGCGATCACCGATGGCGCGGGACGCGTGACCACCGTGAGCCGACCGGACGACCCCGACCAACAGATCGCCTGCGCCTGGTCACCCATGCAGGTGGGGATCTTCCACATCGAGCTCGACGATCTGGGCGTCGCCGGCGCCGATGAGGTCGAACTCGCCGACGAACTCTGACCGCTTGCCCCGATCCTGGGTGGTGGATGTGGATCCTGTGCGAAACATTCGTCGCGCGACCGGCGCATGACATTCTGTCGGCATCGAGTATGCCGACGCAGGCCGCGACGGACCTCGGCGCCAGGCCGACAGAGTGCGCCGACGCCGGGCCGACAGAGGGAGCAGCACATGGTGAGGAACCGGGTTCTCAGGGCGACGGTGGCCGCGGCTGCCCTACTCGTCGTGTCCGTGTACGGCAGTGCCTGCAGTGATCCGACGGGTGGTGCGGTCTCGTCCCCGTCCGAAGGCTCGGATTCCGATTCCGTGGACGCGGATTCCGGAGGAGCCGAGGACGCGGAAGCGGACACCTCGGCAGCCGGTGACGGAGACGGCGGCGAAGGCACGGGCGGAGCCGACACCGGATCGGGAACCGAGGACGCGGACGGCGACGGCCCCGACACCGTGGGTCTCACACCCGAGATGGTGATGAGCGCTCCGATCCCGTCGATGTGCGGATTCCCCGAGGGCGACCTGGTCGACGGTGAACTCCCGGAGCCCCATCCCGAGTACGGGGACAATGCCAGGTCTCCCGCGATCGTGAAGGAACACGAGATCGTCGCCGGGGACCTCACCGGTGACGGTGTGGACGAACTCGCGGCGGTGTTCAACTGCAACAACGGAGGAGTCAGTTGGCCCGATCAGGTGGTCGTCTTCACGGCGACGATCGAGGGGATCGACCACCTCGGCGGCGCCTACGACCTCGCGGAGGACGTCGACGGTGCCCGGAACGGCACCCGGTCGATCGAGTTCCGCGACGGGGGACTCCTCATCCGCAGTGCCGCACTCCTCGAGGGCGACGCAGCCTGCTGTGCCAGCGGCGAGACCCGGGTGTTCCTCGAATGGGACGGCAGCGAACTGACGCCGGGGGAGATCCCGTCGTCCGGCGAGACGGGCCCCGCGACCGCCGAGGGGATCGAGGGCTTCTGGTGCCCGACCCCGGGCAGTTGGCAGGCCTCCGGTTCCACGACGAACGGGTGCGTCGAGGTGACGACCTCGGAGGTCACCTACATGGTCGGGACCGATCAGGAGTCCACCCACCCCATCTCGTTCATGAATGAGGTCGACGGGGTGTTCAACTACGGCGCAGACGGAGCCCCCTTCGGGTCCTACCACCCGGCCGGTGTCCCGATCGACGCCGACTTCTCGATCTACCCGGCGATGCCGGACGGTTCGACCCTGGAGGACCACTCGGACGAGGACCGGATCTGGAACGGACAGACGGGGGTCATGTACCTCCGCGGCTGACCGTCCTGAACACTCCGATCCTCGAAGAGTAAAGAGAGTAAACCGTCGGGACCCGGGCCGCCGCTGACGTACCTCAGAGTTCGCCCAACAGCTCCGCCGTCGCGAGAGCCGCGGTCGCTGCCTCGTACCCCTTGTCCTCCTTCGACCCGTCGAGGCCTGCACGGTCGAGCGCCTGCTCCTCGTCGTCACAGGTGAGCAGCCCGAATCCGACGGGCTTCCCGCTGTCGAGCGCCACCCGGTTCAGACCGTCCGTGGCCGCCTGGCACACGTAGTCGAAGTGCGGGGTCCCGCCGCGGATCACGACGCCGAGTGCCACGACCGCGTCGTGGGTGGCCGCGAGCTTCTGCGCGACGACGGGCAGCTCGAAACTCCCCGGTGCCCGCACGAGCGTCGGCTCGATCCCGGCCTCCGCGGCGGCCTTCCGCGCTCCGGCGATGAGGCCGTCCATCACCTCGGTGTGCCACGAGGAGGCGACGATCGCCAGCGTCTTGTCGGTCTTCCGCGGGGCCAGGTCCGGCGCTCCGTGTCCTGCCATGGTGTGTCTCCTTCGTCCGTGCTGTGCGTACTGTTCGTTCGTTCAGGTCCGGTGCCACCCGCGCGTGCGGGTGGTGTGTCAGGCGGTCGTGACCGCCGGGGCGAGCAGGTGCTGCATCCGTACCCGCTTGGTCTCCAGGTACCGCGCGTTCTCCGGCCGCGCCGCGACCTGCACCGGCACGACGGCCTCGACCGTCACGCCCTCGGACGCGAGTGCCTCGGACTTCGCCGGGTTGTTGGTGAGCAGCCGGATCCGGTCGAGCCCGGCGCCGCGCAGGATCGCGGCGGCCGCGCCGTAGGACCGTTCGTCGTCCCCGAACCCGAGAGCCCGGTTCGCGTCGACGGTGTCCTGTCCGGCCTCCTGCAGCGCGTAGGCCTCGAGCTTGTTCGCCAGCCCGATCCCGCGCCCCTCGTGGTCGCGCAGGTACACGAGCGCCCCGCCGCGCTCGGCGATCGTCGCGAGTCCGAGGTCCAACTGCTCGCCGCAGTCACAGCGGTGCGAACCGAACACGTCGCCGGTCAGGCACTCCGAGTGGATCCGCACGAGCGGCGCCTCCGCCACGTCGGCGCTCCCCGCTCCCGAGCCCGCCGGCTTCCCGGCCGTCACGAGCAGGTGCTCGATCCCGTCGACCGTCCACGCCTGGGCGCGGAACAGACCGTGCGGTGTCGGCAGGGAGATCTCCGTACCGGCGTGGACGTCGACCCCCGCCGCCGAGGCGCCCCGCCCTCCGGTACCACCTGCACCGTCGGCGTCCGCCTCCACGGCGGGTGCGTCCTCCGGGGTGGATGCGGACCCCGCCGCATCCCGGGCATCGAGCCAGGTGATGAGATCGGCGATCGAGACGACGGCGAGCCCGTGCGCGGCGCCGAAGTCCAGGAGGGCGTCGAGGCGCATCATCGAGCCGTCGTCGTGGACGACCTCGGCGATGACGGAGACCGGGGCTGCGCCGGCCAGGCGGCTGAACTCGACGCCCGCCTCCGTGTGACCGTCACGCTCGCGCACGCCGCCGTCCTTGGCGATGAGCGGGAAGACGTGGCCCGGCCGGGAGATCGCGGCGGGTCCGGCGGGGGCGTCGGCCAGGACCTTGACGGTGGCCGTGCGGTCGGCGGCGCTGATGCCGGTGCTCGTGCCCTCGACCGCATCGCAGCTCACGGTGTAGGCGGTGCCCTTCGGGTCCTCGTTGCGCGAGACCATGGGCGGGAGTTCCATCTCGGCGGCGCGGGCGGCGGTGAGCGGTGCGCAGATGACGCCCGAGGTGTACCGCACGATGAACCCCATCCACTCCGGGGTGGCGAACTCGGCGGCCATGACGAGGTCGCCCTCGTTCTCCCGGTTCTCGTCGTCGACGACCACGATCGGGCGACCTGCGGCGACCTCCGCGATCGCGCGGTCGATGCTGTCGAGGCGGCTGTCGGGTGCGGTGCTCATGCGGGCTCCTGATGGGACGGGGTGGACGGGACTGCTGCCGGGCGGGACCGTGCACCCGGGTGGGACCGAGCGGCCGGGTCGGTGGAGTCGGTCTGCGCGGAGAAGGCGAGGAGGCGAGCGGCGTACTTGGCGAGCACGTCGACCTCGACGTTGACGGGGTCACCGGCGGCCGCCTGGCCGAACACGGTGTGGTCGAGCGTCGCGGGGATGAGTCCGACCTCGACCCAGGCGGTCGGGGCGTCGACCGGGCTCACGGCCTTGAGGGTGAGACTCGTGCCGTTCAGAGCGATCGACCCCTTCTCCGCGGTGTAGCGGGCGAGGTCTGCGGGGATGTCGACGCGCAGGCGTACCCACCCGTCGAGATCCTCACGCTCGCTCACGGTGCCCAGGCCGTCCACGTGGCCCTGGACGACGTGACCGTCGTAGCGGCCGCCGGCGGGCATGCAGCGTTCGAGATTCACCGGGCTGCCGGGGGCGAGTGCCCCGAGCGAGGTGCGTCGCAGGGTCTCGCCCATGACGTCCGCGGTGAAGGAGCCACGGGTGACGCCGGTGTCCTCTCCGTCCGCGGTGGACCCACCACCGGGGGCGTCGCCGTCTCCGTCACCGGCCGTGACCGGCACCGCCGTGAGGCAGACGCCGTTGACGGCCAGGGATCCGCCACGGGGCAGGTCGTGGACGATCGGGCCCGCGTCTACGGTGATACGGGCGGATTCGCCACCGGGATCGACCGTCACGTCGGTGACGGTTCCCAGGGCCTCGATGATTCCGGTGAACACTCAGGCTCCTTCGGGTACGGGTCGGAGGGTGGAGGGGGAGGGCGCCTCGGCCGCGTGTACGGCGGGGGCCGGGACGAGACGGACGAGGGTGTCCGCGCCGAGCACCTCGGGGTTCGCCCCGCCGGTGTGGTCGCGGCGGAAGCGCGGCGCGGTGGTCAGCGTGTCGACACCGAGGTCGCGGACGGCCGGCAGCCCGTCGCCCAGGAGGACGGGGGCGGTGTAGAGGTGCACCTCGTCGACGAGGTCGGCGGCGAGCAGCGCGCCACTGATCCCGGGTCCGCCCTCGACGAGCAGGTGGTCGATCCCGGCCTCCGCGCAGGAGCGGAGTGCCTCCCGCGGATCACGGGTACGCAGGTGGAGGGTCGCGGGGTTCCGGGCGAGGTGGGAGTCGGCCGGGAGATCACGGGTGCCGAGGACGACGGGTCGTGGTTGTGACCCGAGCGGTTCGCCCGCCTCGTCCCGCGCGGTGAGCCGGGGGTCGTCGGCGAGGACGGTGCCGGTGCCGACCAGGATCCCGTCGACCCGGGTGCGCACCCGGTGGGCGTGGGCCCGGGACTCCGGTCCGGTGATCCACCGGCTGGTCCCGTCGGCGGCGGCCACCCGGCCGTCGAGGGACTGGGCGATCTTGAGCGTGACGAAGGGGCGGCCGGACTCCTTGGCGGTGAACCAGCGGGCGTTGAGCTCCCGGGCGGCCTCGACGAGGGTCGCGGACTCCACGGTCTCCACGGGGATCCCGGCGTCGCGCACCCGTGCCGCGCCACCCGATGCGGTGGGGTTCGGATCCTCCACGGCGTACACGAGGCGGGCGAACCCGGCGTCGACGACGGCCTGGGCGCACGGCCCGGTGTGGCCGGAGTGGTTGCACGGTTCGAGGGTGACGAAGAGGCTCGCCGTGGTGAGATCGATCCCGGCGCGGGTGGCGCGTTCGATCGCGTCGACCTCGGCATGGGGGGTGCCGGCACCACGGTGGTGTCCGGTGACCAGGGTCCCGTCGGCGGCGAGGACGGCCGCTCCGACCAGGGGGTTCGCGCCGCGCGGTCCTGCCCCGGCCGAGGTGAGCGCCGCCTGCACGGCCCGCTCGTCGTCGCTGCTCATCTCCACCTCCCGTTCACCGGGAGACGGGAGTGCGACGCGTCGGGGGTCCGACGTGCGGCGTGTCGGGGAGGTCGCGTGGTGAGCCTGGCGGCCGACCGTCGGTGATCCCCGCGGACCCCACGGGTGCACCGTGCGGTCCGTGTTCCTCCCATCCAGACTTTCACTGTCGGTCTCGGAATTTCACCGAGTCAACCGTGGGGATCCATGGCTCTCATGGGCCCCGCGGGTCGCGGACTGTCACCGCCGGTACGGAATCTCACCGTCCCCGGAACAACTACGCACACTGTACGACCGACCGGCAGGAGTGCCAACTGCGCTTTCCGTCGCGAAGTCGCACGACGTCACGAATCGCAACGAACCGCGCTCCCCGTCCAGTGTGGATTCTGTGGCGTTTCCGGTGCCCTGCACCCGGGCGCTCTGCAACGTCCCGGAAGGATCCCGCATGGCCGACCGTCCCCGCCTGCTGCTGAGCGCATTCCTCATGAACACGCCCGGGCACATCCTCGGCGGTCACTGGCGCCGTCCCGAGTCCCGCCAGCACGAGTACACGGACCTGGCGCTGTGGACCGAGACCGCGCGGATCCTGGAGGACGCGAAGTTCGACGCCCTGTTCCTCGCCGACGTCGCGGGGCTCTACGGCGACCACGACGGCGGGTACGCCCACCATGTCGAGAAGGGCCTGCAGGTCCCCTCGAACGATCCGCTCGTGCTCGCCTCGGCGCTCGCCGCCACCACCTCGGACATCGGGCTGGCCTTCACGAGCTCGATCATCCAGGCACAGCCCTTCCAGTTCGCCCGGCAGATGAGCACGCTCGACCATCTGAGCGGCGGGCGTGTGGCGTGGAACGTCGTGACCAGCGTGCTGGAGAACGCGCACCGCAACTTCGGGGCCGCTGAGCTGGAGAAACACGACTCCCGCTACGACTGGGCGGAGGAGTACGTCGACGCCTGCTACACGCTGTGGGAGGGGTCCTGGGACGAGGGTGCGGTGCTCGTCGACCGGGAACGGGGCGTCTACGCGGACCCGGCGAAGGTCCACCCGATCGACCACGTGGGGGACCGGTACTCGATCGTCGGCCCGCACCTGTCGGAGCCCAGCCCCCAGCGCACGCCCTTCCTCTTCCAGGCGGGCAGTTCGCCGCGCGGCAAGGCCTTCGCCGGCACCCACGCCGAGGCGACCTTCCTCTTCGCCCCGAACACCGAGGTCGCCCGCCGCAATGCCGCCGGCGTCCGCGAACAGGCGGTGGCCGCGGGGCGCGCACCCGGGGACGTCAAGGTCTTCGCGGGACTGTCCTTCGTCGTCGGCAGCACCGAGGCCGAGGTGGCCCGCAAGCTCGCCGAGTTCGACGAGTGGACCGACCTGGAGTACATCATCGCCCACGTCGGCGGCGGGTTGGGCGTCGACCTGGGTGGGTACGACCTCGACGCGACGCTCGACGACATCGCAGGCGGGTCCGCCACCACCGAGGGCAACCAGGGACACCTGGATACGCTGCGCCGGGTGTCCGCCACCGGGAACCCGACCCTGCGCGAGATCGCCGTCTCCCGTGCCACCGGCCAGCGGATCGCAGGCACCCCCGAGCAGATCGCCGACACCCTCGAGGCCTGGCAGGACGCCGGGGTCGACGGGATCAACGTGATGAACACGCTGCTGCCGGACTCCTACACGGAGTTCGTCGAGGGCGTCCTGCCGGAGCTGCAGCGCCGCGGCCTCGCACAGACCGAGTACGCGCCCGGGTCCCTGCGCCGCAAGGTGTTCGGGCGTGACGACCGCCTGGAGCCCACCCATCCCGCCGCCCGCCACCGCGGTGCCTTCGCTGCCCCTCGCGCCACCGCCGCCGAGGCGCCCCCGACCCCGGGTGCCGCCCCGGCCTCTCCCGCCACCCCGGAAGGATCCCCCGCATGACGTCCTACGCAGAACTCTCCGCCCGCTTCCGGCCGGTGTTCGACCGGATCACCGAGGGCGCTCAGGAGCGGGACGCCGAACGCGTGCTCCCCCACGCGCAGGTCGCATGGCTCGACGAGGCGCGTTTCGGTGCGCTGCGGGTGCCGGAGTCCGCCGGTGGGTTCGGGGCGAGCATCGAGACGCTCGCGCACCTGCTCGTCGATCTCGCGGCCGCGGATTCGAACGTCGCCCACCTGTACCGGTCGCACCTCGGTTTCGTCGAGACGATCGCCTGGCAGCCACCGGCGGTCCGGGAGGACTGGTACGCCCGTGTCGTCGCAGGTGAGACGGTGGGCAACGCCTCGACGGAGATCGGTGGGAACGCTCTCGGCACGCTGAATACGCGGCTCACCGAACAGCCCGACGGCACCTACGTGCTGGAGGGGAAGAAGTACTACACGACCGGCACGATCTTCAGTGACTGGACCCGCGTGAGCGCGGGCCTGACCGGGCACGACTCCCGGGTGTTCGCCCTCGTGCGGACGGACGCCCCGGGTGTCACCGTCGTCGACGACTGGGACGGGTTCGGCCAGAAGCTCACCGGTACGGGGACGACCGTCCTGGAGGACGTGGCCGTCGCGCCGGAACACGTGTGGCCCCGGACGCCGAAGTCGCAGGAGGCGCTCCACGAGGCGGCCTTCTTCCAGCTCGTGCTCCTGTGCGTGCAGGCGGGGATCGCGCGGGCCGCCCGCGACGAGGCCGCGGGGATCGTGGCCGGTCGCACGCGGACCTTCAACACCGGGTCCGGGGTGCCCTTCCGGGAGGATCCGCTCATCCTCGCGGAGATCGGACAGATCGCCTCGAAAGCGTATGTGTGTGAGGCGACGGTCCTCGCAGCGGCGCGGGCCCTCGACGTGGCCAGGACGGCGGACGGCCGGATCGGGCTGAGCCACGATCCGGCGGATGCACCGCAGGAGGCGATCGAGGCCGAACTCGCCGTCGAGGCGGCCCATGTCGGTGTGCCGGAGCTGGCGATCGAGGCTGCGCAGGCGCTGTTCCGGTGCTCGGGCGCCTCGGCGACCTCGGCGCGCAAGGGGCACGACCGGCACTGGCGGAACGCCCAGACGGTCGCGACGCACAACCCGATCCCGTTCCGCGCCCGGTCGCTCGGTGACTTCCACGTGAACGGCACGGTGCCCGAAGGCCTCAACGCGATCGGCGACGCGACGCGGGGGAGTGCTACTTCCAGTGTGGAGGGATCGGCGTCCTGACCCCCTCGGAACGCCAATCCCTCCACACTGGAGTTTCACGAGGGGAACGCCGGTGCCTCGATTGGGCATTCATTCCGTGGTGTGGAACACTCTACTGATTGTGCGACACGTCGTGTGACGTGTCTGAAACCACCCAGAGGTACGGTTCAGGCCGTACCGAGTACCACCACTCACGTCAGCGGTGACGGTGCCGGGACATCCGGCCGGCCGTGCCGTGCGGCGGGATCCGCCGACGTGACCGACACGGAAGAAGTCCAGCATGAAGCGCAGGTTGCTCGCTGCTGCAGCCGTGGTCGGGGCCCTCACCCTGACCGCCTGCTCCACGTCCACCACCGCCCCGGCCGAGGGTGGCGACTCCACCGAAGGCGGCGGGGCCACCATCACCGTCGGCACGACCGACAAGGTGACCGCCCTCGACCCGGCCGCCTCCTACGACAACGGCTCGAACTTCGTCATGAAGAACGTGTACCCGTACGTCATGGAGTACCGGGCCGGCACCTCGGAGATCGCTCCGAGCATCGCCGAGACCGCGGAGTTCACCTCCGACACGACCTTCGAGGTGACCCTCAAGGAGGGTCTGACCTATGCCAACGGCAACCCGCTGACCTCCTCGGACGTGAAGTTCTCGATGGACCGCCAGCTGGAGATCCAGGACCCCAACGGTCCGTCCTCGCTGCTCGGTTCACTCGAGTCCGTCGAGACCCCGGACGACCTCACGGTCATCTTCCACCTCAACAAGACGACCGACCAGACCTTCCCGCAGATCCTCGCGGGTCCGGCCGGTCCGATCGTCGACGAGGACGTCTTCTCGGCCACCGCGATCACCTCCGACGACGAGATCGTCGACGGCCAGGCCTTCGCCGGTCCGTACACGATCGCCAACTACTCGTTCAACGAGCTCGTGTCCTACCAGGCGAACCCCGACTATCAGGGTCTCCAGGGCGCACCGCAGAACGACGCGGTCAATATGAGCTACTACACGGACGCCTCGAACATGAAGCTCGACGTCCAGCAGGGCACCATCGACGTCGCCTGGCGTTCGCTGTCGTCCACCGACATCGAGGACCTGGAGGCCGACGAGAACGTCACCGTCCACCAGGGCCCCGGCGGCGAGATCCGCTACATCGTCTTCAACTTCGACACCATGCCCCACGGTGCGAAGTCCGAGGACCCGGACGCGGACAAGGCCCTGGCGATCCGTCAGGCCATGGCGCACTCGATCGACCGCGAGACCATCTCCGAGCAGGTCTACAAGGGCACCTACACCCCGCTGTACTCCTACGTCCCGGATGGCCTGGCCGGCGCCAACGAGGCGCTCAAGGAGGCCTACGGCGACGGTGAGGGTGGCGCGGACGCCGATGCCGCGAAGAAGGCCCTCGAGGACGCCGGTGTCGAGACCCCGGTGGACATCAGCCTGCAGTACAACGGCGACCATTACGGCCCGAGCTCGGGTGACGAGTACGCCCTCGTGAAGCAGCAGCTGGAGGACACCGGCCTGTTCTCGGTCGACCTGCAGCAGACCGAGTGGGTCCAGTACTCCGACGACCGTGTGAACGACGTCTACCCGGCCTACCAGCTCGGCTGGTTCCCGGACTACTCGGACGCCGACAACTACCTGGTGCCCTTCTTCCACAACACGGAGGAGTCGCCGGCCTTCCTCGGCAACCACTTCACGGACGAGGACATCAACACCGCCCTCGAGGAGCAGGTCTCCATCGAGGACCCGGAGGAGCGTGCCGCCGCCATCGAACAGATCCAGACGGACCTCGCCGCGCAGCTGCCGACCTTGCCGTTCCTGCAGGGCTCGCAGATCGCCGTGGCCGGTGCGGACGTCCAGGGTGTCGCCGACACCCTCGACCCGTCCTTCACCTTCCGCCTCGGGATGCTCTCGAAGTGAGCACCGCGCCGAACGACTCGGCGCTCACCGGCCCGGACGCCCTCGCGACTGCGGGGGCGTCCGCCCGTTCCGGCGCCTCGAGCGACACATCCGATCCCTCCGACCCCGACTCCGCGGCAGAGACGAAGAAGGGCCTGACCACCTCGCCGCTGTTGCGGTACCTGGTCGTCCGGTTCCTCCTCATCATCCCGACGGTGTGGATCCTCACGACCATGGTCTTCTTCCTCATGCGGGTGACCGGTGACCCCATCACCGCGGCCCTCGGAGGACGCCTCACCCAGGCCCAATTGCAGGAACGGATCTCCGCGGCCGGCTACGACCGCCCGTTGCTCGTCCAGTACTTCGAGTACATGGGCGATCTGCTGCGCGGTGACTTCGGCACGACCCTGTCGGACAACCGGCCCGTCGCCGGCATCCTCGCGCAGTACGGGGCGGCCACCGTCGAGCTCGTGTTCTTCTCCCTCATCGTCGCCCTCCTCATCGGCATCCCGCTGGGTATGGTCGCGGCCAAGTTCCGCGACCGCTGGCCCGACGCGACGCTCCGGATCCTCGCGATCCTCGGCTACGCGACCCCGGTCTTCTTCGCCGGTCTGATCCTCAAGCTGATCTTCGGCGTGTTCTGGCCGGTCCTGCCGATCGCCGGACGCGGTGACACCCAGACCGAACTCGTCATGTCCGGTGTCGTCGGTCCCACGGGCATCTACTTCGTCGACGCCCTGCGAATCGGGAACATGGACGTCTTCGGTGACGTGCTGTCCCACGCGGTCCTCCCGGCGGTCGCCCTCGGTCTGCTCACCGGTGGCACCTTCCTGCGCCTCGTGCGCACCAACCTCATCGGCACCCTCGGCAGCCAGTACGTCGAATCCGGCCGCTCCCGAGGTGTCAGCGAGTTCCGACTCGTCACCAAGCACGCCTTCCGGCCGGCCCTCATCCCGATCATCACCGTCATGGGCATGCAGATCGCCATGCTTCTCGGTGGCGCGATCCTCACGGAGACGACCTTCGAGTGGAAGGGCCTGGGCTTCCAACTCTCCCAGTACCTCGCAGCCCGTGATTTCGTCGCCGTCCAGGGCATCGTCGTCCTGCTCGCCGTGATCGTCGCGGTGACGAACTTCCTCGTCGACGTGATCGCGGCGCTCATCGACCCGAGAGTGAGGTACTGAGCATGTCCCGGAACCAGAATCTCGCGCCGGCCGGCTCCGAGCTGCCCTCCCTGCACGTCAAGCGCACGCCGGGTCAGTGGATCAAGTCCCTGCCGGTCGTCTCCCACCTGTTCGGGTCCGTCGGCCTGCAGCGCGGCATGCTGGTCACGGGCCTGGTGCTCGTCGGCACCGTCGTGCTCGCGGCCGTCTTCGCCCCGCTCATCGCGCCCTACGGCTACGCCCAGATGGTCTACGAGGATGGTGGCGCCTTCGGTGCCCAGCAGGCCCCGAGCGCCCAGCACGTCTGGGGCACGACGGTCGGTGGTTTCGACGTGTTCTCCCGCGTGGTCTGGGGCACCCGGACCGCGGTGTTCGTCATCGCCGTCGCCGTCGTCATGTCCCTGTTCATCGGTGTGGCGCTCGGTCTGATCTCCGGCTACATCGGTGGCTGGCTCGACCGGATCCTCGTCGTCGTCGCGGACGCCGTATACGCGTTCCCTTCGCTGCTGCTGGCCATCGTCATGACGATCGTCATCTCCGGTGGGCAGTCGAACGTCGTCGGTGGTGTGTTCGCCGCGGCCATCTCGATCACCGTCGTGTTCGTGCCGCAGTACTTCCGTGTCGTCCGCGCGGAGACGGTCCGCCTCAAGGCCGAACCCTTCGTCGAGGCCGCCCGCGTCCTCGGCGAGTCGACCCCGCGGATTGTGCTCACCCACGTCTACCGCAACGCGACCCGCAACATCCCGCTCATCTTCACGCTCAACGCCTCCGAGGCGATCCTCACCCTCGCGGGCCTCGGATTCCTGGGCTTCGGCATCGAACCGACCTCCGCGGCCGAGTGGGGCTTCGACCTCAACAAGGCGATCTCCGACGTGACGAGCGGGATCTGGTGGACGGCACTGTTCCCGGGTCTGGCCATCGTGCTCACGGTCCTGGGCATCACCCTCGTCGGTGAGTCGATGAACGATCTCAACGACCCGCGCCTGCGCACCCGTCGCGCCGGGAAGAAGCAGAAGACCTCGGAAGGAGCCGCCGCATGAGCGCCGACACCACAGGATCCGGCGCGGCGACCGTCCCGACCCCGGCCGGCGGGCAGGGCCCGGTCCTGTCGATCCGCGACCTCGACGTGAGCTTCGCGACCGACGGCGGGCAGGTCCACGCCGTCGACCACGTCTCCCTGGAGGTCTCCGCGGGCGAGGTGCTCGCGATCGTCGGCGAGTCCGGCTCCGGCAAGTCGGTGACCGCGAAGACGGTCCTCGGCCTGCTCCCGGAGACCGCGACCGCCGGTGGCGCCGTCGTCCTCAAGGGCACGGACGTCCTCCGGGCCTCCGGGGCACACCTGCGCGCGATGCGCGGCACCGACGTCTCGATGGTCTTCCAGGAGCCCTCGACCGCGCTCAACCCGGTGTACACCGTCGGTTGGCAGATCGCCGAGGGCCTGCGCGCCCACGGACAGAAGATCGGCCGCAAGCAGATGCGTGCCAAGGTCGTCGCGGCCATGGAACAGGTGGGCATCCCCGACGCCCAGGAGCGCCACGACTACTACCCGCACCAGTTCTCCGGCGGGCAGAAGCAGCGGATCGTCATCGCGATGGCCCTGGCCCTCGGCGCCGACGTCATCGTCGCCGACGAGCCGACCACCGCCCTCGACGTCACGGTCCAGGCCGAGATCCTCGACCTGCTGCGGGACCTGCGGGACCGCACGGGCACGGCGATCATCCTCATCACCCACAACATGGGTGTCGTCGCGGACCTCGCCGACCGCGTGGCCGTCATGTACCGCGGCGACCTCGTCGAGGTCGCCGACGCGCAGACGCTGTTCTCCGATCCGCAGGCCGACTACACGAAGCAGTTGCTGGCCGCCGTGCCCCGGCTGCACGTCGAGGACGTGACGGAGTCGGCTCCGGCTGAGGAGCTCGACGAGGCCGGGAAGGCTCCCGTGCCCGAGGCGCCCGCCACGGCAGGTGCCCCGGATCAGGGCACCTCGGCGGCGGGGAAGGAGTCCGCGTTCGGCGAGGTACTCGTGAAGGCGGAGGGCATGGAGGTCACCTTCGGCGGTGGGTTCGGCAAGAGGCCGTTCCGGGCCGTCAAGGGGGTGGACTTCGAGGTCCGCGCCGGCGAGGTGTTCGGCCTGGTCGGCGAGTCCGGTTCGGGCAAGACGACGATCGGGCGCGCGATCGCGGGTCTGGGACCGGCCACCGGTGGGTCCCTGCGGGTGTTCGGGCACGAGATGGTCGGCTTCAAGGAGCGGCACTTCAAGCCCGAGCGCAAGCGGATCGGGTTCGTGTTCCAGGACCCGGCGGCGAGCTTCGACCCGCACATGACGATCGGGGAGTGCATCGCCGAGCCGCTCGTCGTGCACCGGCCGGACATGTCCGAGGGGCAGCGGCGGCACCAGGTGGCCGAGCTGCTCGACGCGGTGCAGCTGCCCACGGACTACGCGGCGCGGTACCCGCACGAGCTCTCCGGCGGTCAGCGGCAGCGGTGCTCACTGGCCCGCGGCATCGCGCTGGAGCCGGAGCTGGTGGTCGCCGACGAGCCGACCTCCGCGCTCGACGTCTCGGTGCAGGCGGCGGTGCTCGACCTGTTCACCGAACTGCAGGAGCGTTACGGGTTCGCGGCGGTATTCATCAGTCACGACCTCGCCGTCGTCGACATGCTCGCCGACCGGATCGGTGTGCTCTACCACGGAGAGATGCTGGAGCAGGGCACGAACGACCAGGTGCTGCGCGATCCCGTGCACGACTACACCAGGCGGCTCATCGCCTCGCTGCCGGTGCCGGACCCCGCACTCCAGGCCGAGCGCCGTGAGGTCGCCCGCAAGCTCCGCGGAGACGCAATCGGCTGAGCCCGCTCCCTTCGTCGGAGTCGTCGAAGTCGTGGCCCCGTGAATCGCTTCGGCCCCCTGAGATGCTCATCTCAGGGGGCCGAAGCGATTCAGCGGGCCAGGACCGGTGTCGGACTTCGCCGGTGGGGTGCCGGGGTTCGGGCGGCGTAAAGCACTAGCGGTGGGGTGCCGGGGCCGGGGCGGCCTCAGCCGGCGCGGCGGGCGCGGGCGGCGCGGCGCTTGAGTGCGCGGCGTTCGTCCTCGCTCAGACCACCCCAGACGCCGGCGTCCTGTCCGGATTCCAGAGCCCACTGGAGGCAGCTCTCCGC